>DATHQS010000357.1:0-106442 GCA_035482455.1 Candidatus Acidiferrales bacterium
CATCTGGCGCGATGACAAAACCGGAGCCGCTGCCGCCGGACTCCTGGCCGCGACGGCGGTTGCCGCTCTTGGCGCCATGGACGCGGATGTTCACCACGGCTGGGCCGACCTGGGCGACGGCCGAGGTGATGGTTTTGGAATAGCCGTCCAGCAGGTCACCATCGGCGGACGCCGTCGCCGGCGGCGCGGTGATGACCGGGTCGCCGTCAGTAAAGACCCGCACAAAGCCGGTCGGGGCGCGACCTTGAAATGTGTTGGTGGTGTTCATATTGGTTCAGGCGGGTACGGCCAGTTTCTCCAACTTGGACAAGATGACCTTCTTGCCCGTGACACCCACGGTCTTGTCGCGCAGTTCGCCACCCGCGAAATACAGCAGGGTGGGGATGGACTGGATGCCGAAGCGGGCGGCCAGCACGGGGTTGGCGTCCACATCAACCTTGACCACTTTGACGCGGCCGGCCTGTTCGGTGGCGATCTCCTCGAGGAGCGGGGCGATCATCTTGCACGGGCCGCACCATTCGGCCCAGAAATCGACAAGGACGGGCTGGCCGGACTGGAGGACTTCGGTTGCAAAGTTGGTTTCATTGATTTCGACGGTCGCTTTCATATTCGCGCCTTTCACGTTGCATTGTTATTGTAACTTCAATGGTTACACACTCGCACAAAAGTTTTGGGTGTCAAATGGGTTTTTTGGACCTGATTTTTGACAGAATTAACAGAATGGACAGAATTTTGAGCCGGACGGGTCGAAGAAAATGACGAATGCCGGGCAGAGGCAGCCGCGGGCCTGCGCCAAGGGCTTATTTTTTGGAACAGGAGGCTTTTACGCGGTCGATGACATTGGCGAGGGTGGTTTTGGCTAGGTCGCGTTCCATGGCGGCCTGGGCGGAGGTGAAGATGTTGTCCAGTTCTTCAAGAATGCAGTGGCCGACGGGGCAGGCGTTATTCGGCTTCTTTGAGGGGGTGGCAAAGGATTCGCAATCTTCAACGGCCCGGTAGATTTCGGCCAGATTGATGCGCTTGGGCGAGCGGCTGAGGCGGGAACCGGAGCCCGCGCCGCGGCAGGTGTCCACCAGCCCGGCCTTCTGCAAGGCGAGCAGGAGGCGGCGGATGATGACGGGATTGGTGTTGATGCTGCCGGCGAGGCCGGCGGACGTGACGCGATCGCCCTCCTGATAGGCCAGGACGGCGAGCACGTGGACGGCCATGGCGAATCGGCAGCTGGTTCTCATACGTTACTTGCAGCTTTTAAGTAACCTCAGATATTACAATCGTCAAATGAATATGGCCGGTGGATGCAAACTGCCGCAGCCATCATCACTGGACACCGACCCGATAATAGTACTGCCCGCTGTTCGTGGCGGAGGTGTCGGTGTAGCCGGTCATGGTGGTTTTGCTGACGATGTTGCTTTGGATGGAGGAAAATGGCGGTTGCGCCGCGAGATTGCTGCTGCGTTGCAGATAATACGTCAGGCCGATCACGCTTTGCCACCGGACCGTCACGCCGGAAACGCTGTTGGAAGGTGAAGCCATTTGCAGCACGGAGGCCGCGTTGGTGGGCACCGTTCCCGTCTTCCACTCCTGCCAGTTGTTCATGCCGTCGCCATCCGAATCCGCGAAATCCGCCGAGCCGTCGGTGGGCAGGCCGTATTGCTGCGCCCAGGCGTAGGAAAGAACCGAGCTGGGCGATTGAAATTCATAAGCGCCCATATCCACCGTGCCGCCGGCAATGCGCGGGTTGCCGTCGAGGTCGGCGGCGTTGGTGGCGTAGTTATTTTTCTCGGCATTGATGCAAGGCGAGCCGGACTGGAGATGGAAGTCGGCATTGGTGTCCACGAACAACGGTGGATTGGTGAAATTATTGCCACCATTGTTGGGACTGACAGGAAGCGGCAGCGTACAGCAATTGGTCATGAAGGTGACATAACTGTTTATTCCGACGTTGTAATAAACGATGCAATTGCGCGCGGTGCCGGAAGAAAGCCCGCCCAACCCGCCGCCGGCGTCGTTGCCGCTGGTATTGCCGGTCACGGTGCAATTGTAGAGGTCGCAGTTTTGGGCGGCGCCGCCGCTGGCAAACGTGCGGTTGTGCCAGAGCAGGCTGTTATACAGCGTGCTGCTGAAAGCGCCGCCGCCGTAGTTCGTGGACAGGTTCCCAGCGAGGATGCAACCGTTGACGATGCAGGCATTGACGCCGCCGCCGGTCTGGCTCGCGGTATTGCTGATGATAGTACAGAAGTACAGCGTGCATTGGGCGGCCCCGCCGCCGGAGAGGGAAAAGTTCCCGGTGAGCGTGCAGTTGTTCAACACACCCAACGCCGCGCCGCCGCCACTTGTGCTGCCATTACCAACAAAACCGCGGGCAATATTTTTGGCGAGGGTGCAGCCGTTCAAAATATTGGAATAGGACCCGCCCCCGATGAACTGGGCATAATTGTTGGACAGCACGCAACTATTCAGCCGGCCGATGTAAGTGCCGCCGCCTGAGCCGTTGGTGGCGATGTTGCCGCTCAAGGTGCAGTTGCTCAAGGTGCCAAAAGCCTCCCCGCCACCGTTAAGCCACGCCACATTTGAAATGATGAGGCAACCGATCAGCCGGGCGTTGGTGGATTCGCACCACGCGCCCCCGCCACATTCCTCATGAAGCAGGTCGCCGGTCGTGCGCGTCCCGCCGCCGAGCAGCGTGAACCCGGACAGCACCGCGTTGTTGGTCACATAGACGCAGCGCACCGCACTGTTGCCTTGCGGACGGTTGCCGCGGATGGTCGTGACGGCGGGACCGTTGACACTCTGCACGGTCACCGCCTTGTTGATGGCCACACGATTGGTCATCAGGTTGAACATGACGCGTCCGCCCACCTGATACACGCCGTCCGTGACCGTGATGAAGTCGCCGGCCACCGCGGCATCAATCGCGTCCTGGATGTTGGTGGCGGCGGTGGTCCAATCCAGGAACGGCGTCACGGGATTGGTGCCGTTCACATTCACATAGCGGAAGGATGGGCCTTGCGTGACGAGAGGAGTGAGGGAAGCCACCTGGCTGGTGACCGAGGTCAGGGCATTGCTGGCGAAAAGGACATAGCCGCCGACGTCTCCGGCCTGAACGGGGAAAATGGACAAAATGGACGAGGCGGTGCCGCTAAAATGTCCGTCATCGGCCAGCGAAACCCCGTTCTTGAACCATTGATAACCCAAATAAGTCCCGGAGACGCCGGCGGAAAACTGAGCGAAGCTCCCGATCAGGACCGCCTGGCTGGCCGGTTGCCGGGTGATGGTGGCCCCGATCATCACCGTGACCGAGGCGACGGCACTGGTGGCAGTGCTGAAATTATTGGTAAGCATCGCGATGACCTGATATGAGCCGGTGTCTGTGGGCTGGGCCCCGGAGATGGCCAGCGAGGCATTGGTGGCTCCGCTGATGCGGCCGCCGTTGACCAGATTAACTCCGTTCATCTCCCATTGGTAGAGCACCGCTCCCGGGCCGGCATTGGTCACGGACAACGTGAAGGTGTTTCCCAGCAAGAGCACCAAGCTGTTGGTCGGTTGGCTGACCACCTTCAACACGGCGGGCGGGGTGACGTTCGCGCCGGCCGCATTGGTGACGACGAGGGCATAGGCGCCGGCATCGGACAGCTGTACATTGGACAGGTTTAAATTGGTGCTGGCCGAGCCGGAGACGTGCGCGGAATCCGTCAGCGGTGTGCCGTTGAAATACCATTGGTAACCGAACGGGCCGGCGCCGGTGGCCGAGCCGGAGAAGGAAACGCCGTTGCCGGCGAAGGCGATCTGGCTGGCGGGCTGCGAGACGAAGCCGGGCACCTCGGAGACGACCGCCACCTGGCTGGTCACCGCACCGAAATTGTTTGTCACGATCACCTGATAGCCGCCGGCCTGATTGGTGTTGATGGCCACCAGCGCCAGCCAGTTGTTGGTCTGGCCCGCGAGCGGTGCGCCGTTGAACAGCCATTGATAGCTGACCGGCTGGGAACCGGTCGCCACGGTGGTCAGGATAAAGGTCTGGCCGGTGGCCGGGGTGCCGCCCAGCGGCGGCTGCCAGATTCCCGGCGGCGAGGCCAATGACGGATCCTGCACCAAAGCGAGGCCGTGATATTCCTTGGCCGAAACCTCCACGACGTTCGTCAGGTTGCCGAGGAAATCGAGCTCGCCGGCAAAATCATATCCCCAGCCAACGACGGTGCCATCGCGGCGTAAAACGAAGCTATCCGAATTGCCGGCAGAAACGGCGATGACATTGGTGGCGTTGGGCGGCGGAATGAGGTCGGACGCCCCGTTCCCGGCGTAGCCCCAGGCGGTCACCGTGCCATCCTGCCCAAGGGCCAAACCATGCCAGTGGCCCGCAGCGATGGCGACCACGTTGGTGGTGGCGGCGGACGGACTGATCTGGCCCAGCGAATTATAGCCCCAGCCCAGAACCGTGCCATCCTGACGGAGCGCCAGGCTGAAATCGCTGCCGCCGGAGATGGCGATCACGTTGGTGGCCCCGGCCGGCGGCGTGGATTCGCCATAGGTATTTTCTCCCCAGCCGATGACCGTTCCATCCTGGCGCAAGGCCAGACTGTGCCGCTGACCGGCAGCAATGGCCACCACGTTGGTGGCACCGGCCGGCGGTGTGGATTCGCCATAGGAGCTGTCACCCCAGCCGACCACCGTCCCGTCGCGGCGCAAGGCCAGACCGTGGTAGTCGCCGGCGGCGATGGCCACCACGTTGGTGGCTTCGGGCGGCACATTGGTGGAACCGAAAGCGCCCACTCCCCACGCAACGACGGTTCCATCCCCGCGCAGCGCCAGGTTGAAATCGCCATATTGCCCGTAGTCACCACCCGCCGCAACGGCCACCACATTGGTGGCGGAAACCGGGATGGGCAGAAACGCATAGCCCCAAAGCACGATGGGCAGAACCGTGAGCTGGCAACCGGCCGTGGCCGTGCCGGAGGCGTTGCTGGCGACGACCGCATAACGCCCGGCGTCCGCGAACTGAAGATTGGTGATGGTCAGGGTCGTGGTGCCCGAACCGCTGAGCGTGCCGCCATCCGTGAGGTTGACGCCGTTCTTCTGCCATTGCAGCGAAACCGGCGGCGCGCCGGTAACCGTCACAGATAACGAGCAACTGCCATATATGCTCGCAACGGCGTCCGCCGGGGGCGAGAGGACGGCCGGCGATTGCCACACCGTCAACGGCGCCACGGAACCGGTCACGGAATGATAATAATCGGAGGCCACCAGTTGATAATTCCCGGAGTCGTTGGTGACGACGCCGGTGAGGTTCAGGTTCATGGTGGTCGCGCCACTGATGCGGCCACCGTTCACCAGATTGGTGCCGTTCAACTGCCACTGGTAGTTCAGCGCAAAGTAACCGGTGACGACACAGGAGAAGGCGACATTGTTGCCGGCGAGCAGCGCCACAGCGGTCGGTTGCATCACAACGACCGGCGGCGGGTAAGCGACGGCCAGGGTGGCCGGGGAACTGGTCACGCCGGTGACGGCGTTGGAAACCAACACGTCGTAAATGCCCGCGTTGTTCGACTGGACATTGGCGATGAACAGGGTGGTGCTGGTCGCGCCGGGCAGGTTCACCGAGTTCAACCGCCACTGGCAGGTCAGGGGCAACGGACTCGTGGCCGCGACGGTGAACAGGGCGTTCTGACCGCCGATGAGATTCAGGCCCGCGGGTGGAGATTGGATGGCGATGTAGGACGGCGAATGCAGTTCGTACGCGCCGAGATCCGCGATGGCCGCGCCGTTGCCGGCGATGATGCGCGGGAACCCGTCCAAATCCAGGAGCGGCAGCAACGGCGCGCCGTTCGTGCCGGCATCAATACAGGGTGAACCGGCGGAAAGATGGAAATTGCCTCCGGCTGCCGCGACGAAAAGCGGGTCGGTGGAAATGTCACCGTTGCCGCTGTTCACGTTCGTGAACACCCCGGAGAAGACATTGCCGTTGGTGGAATAAAAGTCATTGAACTGCACGGCGGGAGGAGGCAGGCCGTACCACGGATTCATGCTCAGCGCCGGACTGCCCACCACGATGTTATTGATAATTTCGCCAGAGGAAACAAAACCGTCTTCATAAATGCCATTACCAGAATTTCCGCAGATGGTGTTGTTGATCACCCAAGGCCCGCGTGCCCCGCTGGGTACCAGCCCGGTGATGCCGTCGCCGTTATTGTTGATGATGAGGTTTTGCACGATGTTGGCATCGCACTGATTGACCATCCCCATGCCGGAGCCCCGGTTGTTTTGGATCACGTTATTGAAGAACGTGGGCGACCCGGCCGCAAACATGCTGATGCCGCTGGCGTTGTTCTGGATGGTGTTGCCCGCGATGTACACCGAATCCGCCCCGCCGAGGTGGATGCCATCGCCGCTGCCGCCGGTGATCAGGTTGTTGAGGATGTAGGGCGAGGCGAATTCGCAATCAATGCCGGTGCCGCAGTTCACGAGCACGTTGGAGATGATGGTCGGCGAGCAGGAGCCGACGGAAATGCCGCCGTTCGTAAGCGTGAAGCCGCACAGGATGGAATTCGAACTTTCGTTGTTGCCGAAGGCGACGGAGCCGGAGCCGGCGGGCGGGCGGATGATGGTGTTGGCCGGGCCGCCCGCGCTGAGCAGCCAGACGGGTTTGCCTTTGAAATTGACCGATTCATTGTACACCCCGGGGAAAACCAGCACGGTGTCGTTCACCGTGTTGGTGGAGGCGTTGATGGCCGCCTGGATGTTGGTGGCCGCCGTGTTCAGGCTGGTGTATGGCGCGACCGGGTTGGTGGAACTCGCGTTGACAAAACGCACCACGCCGGGCGTGCCCCACGTGGCGCTCAACACCACCGTGGCGCTGGTGACCATGCCGTAATTGTTCGTCACCACGACCGAATAGAAGCCGCCATCGGGAACCTGCACGTTGGCGATGTTCAGGTTGGGCGTGGCCGAACCGCTCACGCGTCCGCCATCCGTCAACGGCAGGCTGTTGAAGAACCACTGATACGCCAGGTTGGGTGTGCCACTGGCGACCACCGCCAGGCTGGCATTGCCGGATACATTTACGACCTGGTTCGAAGGCTGGGTGACGATGTAAGGCGGCGTGAACGCCAGCATCGCATCGGCGCTGGTGACGGAGCCGAAGGCGTTGCTCACGACCACGGAATATTTTCCGGCCACGACGGACTGGGCGCCGGCCAGGATCAGATTGGGCCGGGTCTGACCTGACAGGTTGGTGCCGTTGAACCGCCATTGGTAATACAGCGGCTGCCGGCCGACGGCGGGCGCGTAGAAGTACGCGAACACGTTGGTGTTCACGGTGACATTGGCCGGCTGGCGCATGATCCGCGGAAACGGCGACGCCATCAGCACAGAGTTGTGGGAACGGCCGCAGCCAATCTGGACGATATTGGTCAGCCCGGGCGGCGTGTCGGATTCCCCCCAATTGACGACGGTGCCATCCGGCATCAAGGCGAGGACGCTAGTGTCGCCGCTGGCGACGGCGACGACGTTGCTCAAACCGGCCGGGATGGGCGGATAATTTCCCCAGCCGACGAGAGTGCCATCGGACCGGAGGGCGAGGCTGTATTCGAATCCGCCCACCAGCGACACGACATTGCTCAAGCCGGCCGGCACATTGCATTGACCGGAAAAGTTGTCGCCCCAGGCGATGACGGCGCCGTCGGCCCGCAGGGCCAGGCAATGCGCGTAGCCGGCGGCGATGGACACAATGTTGGTCAAACCGGCTGGCGGATTGGTGAGGCCAAATCCGTTGGCTTCGGCCCACACCGCGATGGTGCCATCGGGCCGGAGGGCCAGCCCTTGCAACGCACCCGCCGCGATGGAAAGGCAATTGGTCAGATCGGACGGCGGTGTGCCCACAAAATTGCCCCACCACAGAAACTGGTTGTCGGCCCGACGGCCCAAGGCCGAGTAATCACTGATGGCGGCCTGAACGAGATCGGGGTCTTGCAAGACGCCGCCCATGACGTTGCCCCACATCGCGGACGTGCCATCGGACTCCATGACCCAACTGGACACGGCGCCTGCCGCCAGCAACAACACGTTGGTCAGGCCCGGCAAATCATAATTGACGTAGGACCCCCAAGTTTTGACCTCCGGCACTGACACGGCCGCAAGGCTGCTGGGCGTGGTGCCCAAATGGTTGCTCACGAAGACCTGATAATTGCCGGCCTGCTGTTCGGTCATGTTGGCGATCTGCAAGGTGGCGTTGGTCGCGCCGGCAATATCCACGTTAGCGAACTGCCACTGATACGTCAGTGGTTTTGAACCCGTGGCCGAAACCTGCAAGGTCAGAGTGGTGCCGATATAATCCGTCTGTCCGGTCGGTTGCGAGAGGATGACCGGCAGGCTGTCCTGAACCGTCAACGTGGCGTTCGAACTTTGCAGCGCCCCGGCGGGATTGGTGACCGTGACGGAATAAGGTCCGGCCTGGCCCAAAGTGGCGGCGGCGATGGACAGGGTGGCATTGGTCTGGCCAATCAGGTTGGTGCCGTTGAACAGCCACTGATAAGTGAGCGGTGCCGTTCCGGAGGCGAGGACGTTGAAAACCACAGGGTCGCCGACGTACACCGTCTGGTTGGTGGGCTGCGTGGTGAGGGTGACCGGAACCAACACGGTCAGCGCCACGGGCGCGCTCGTGGCCGAGCCGTAATTGTTCGTCACGACGACTTGATACGGGGCGGCATCGTTCGTCTGGATATTGGAGAGGTTTAGTGTGGCGTTGGTCGCACCGCTCACGCGGCCGCCGTTTACGAGGTTTGTTCCATTCCTTTTCCATTGATAGCCCAACGGCGCGGTGCCGCCGGCCTGCACGGTGAACGTGGTGTTGCTGCTGAGAATGACGGTCTGGGCCGCCGGTGGATTGGTGATGGCGGGCGGAAACAGCACGGTCAGCGCGGCGTTGGAACTGGTGGCCGTGCCGTGGCTGTTGCTGACCAGCACCTGATAATTGCCGGCATCGGTGGCGACGAGGTTGGTGACGGTCAAGGTGGCGGTCGTCGCGCCGCCAAGGTGCGCGCTGTTGGTGAGATTGGTTCCGTTAATCGACCATTGATAGCTCAACGGGGCGGTGCCGGTGGCCACCACGGAAAAGGTGGCGTTGGATCCCACCAGCAGGCTTTGTTGACTTACGGGTTGGGTGGTGATGCTGGGAGCGCTGGCGGCGAAGACGTCGGTCGGAAGCAGGTACAGGGCTGCGCAGCAGATAAATCCGGCCACCCAACGGTGAACGAAATAAGGTTTCATGCCCCAATGAGAATACCCTCAGAATATAGGTGGTTGGCGGGTGGAGTTCAAGTCTCATGGTACTGGCGCACGGCCACTGGGAGCCGAGCGAGGATGGAAGATTGAAGATGGAGGATGGCGTTGAAAAAGCTCCAAGGGCCTATATCCAAGCTCCAGATAAGTATCAACCCTACATAGTTTTTGAAGTTGCGTTTGGAATGTGCCGGCCAATATGCCCCACGATAATTTTTTTGGCTTCTTCATCAAAAGCGAAATAGATCCTCACTGATCTGGGCTCGTCCTTTTGATATTTTACATGTGGCGTAATGTCATACTCCTTATCGCCAACCTGAAGTGTGCGTAAACCCATCAATTTGCTGTCACGTTTCGTGTTTGGGCCTTCACTCATTCCCAACCCAAACCCCGTCTCATCTTGAAATGCCCGCTCCAATTCTTTTTGCCCGTCTACAAACTTGAGTCGATACAGAACATCATTCATGAATCGTAACATATCCCAAGCCACAACATACGATTTGCATTCGCAGTAATCATCTGCCGACTTCAATGCTCGCTCAGTGATTACCAACCTCGGAAAAAACCTAACTGCCGACTGCGCCACCAGAGCCAAAGTTGTTGGCAAACTAGGCATCAATTTTGACGCATCCAGAATACTGCCGTTTTGCCCTGAAATTTCCAACTGGTTTTGATAATTTTTACACAGCCAATCAAGTTTTTTGGCCTCTTCCTCTAGCCGGTCAAATTCATTTGCAAAATATGAAGCTTCTACCTTGGCTTGGTCACGCTCAGCCGCCACCTTTGCATGCTCTTCCAAGAAATCATTCAACTGCTTTTGCTGTTCGGGGCTCGCGGCCTCCAGCTTCAACAATTTGCTTCGGTTCACCAAACCATAGATGTCATCGATTGTTTCGACAGCACCTTTTTCAAGTAATGTATGGCTCCGCAAAAGGCCGTTGATGATGCCCTGCCGTTGCTGGTCATAGTCGATGCTGCCAACATCATACCAACGATGTCGCCGAGGGGAATTCCGAGGCTGATTGAATGGGAAGAAAATCCGAAATTGCCCAAAGTGAATACGATAGTCCACCGGTAAAAACTCTTTGATTTCGTTGGCGAGATCCACATTGCTCGCCACTACGGCAACCAAGGCTTTTCCAGTCAATTGCCTAGCCAAAGCGTCTGCTTCTTTTACGTGCTCACTACCGTCGCCATTGAAAACAATGAGCGGATAACGACGGTCGGGGGACTTTATAAAGTCACAAAGAGCCTTGCCCGTGCCCGCCTTATTAAATTGAATCGGTTTTTCAACCAGCCGGTATTCCGGGCGACCGCTGTAAACATGATTGTCCCGAATAATGAACCGAATTACTTTTGGCACGGTTGTGTGCGGAATCTCCTGCTCATGGCTTAAATCTTCTTCATTCCAAGCAAACGAAACACGCACTGAGACCACCACCGAATCGCCCTCTTTTTTTAGCCCGATATCGGAATACCAAAAGCGCTTACGCCCACAATCTTTATCTATTTCGGCGTAATGCATCGCCCAGCCATCAGCCTCTGGAGCAAAAAACGAACCGGTGCGAATAGAAGAATGTGTGCCGTCAAGGCATCGCCATTCACACCTTGAAAAAAATCCCGATTTATCGGTTTTTGTAATTCGATCCTTCTCTTTTGCGACAACCCATCCATAAACCGAAGCTTTTAACTGCATCAAGGCGCCTCCGTCAGTATCGGTGACTCGAAAGCTTGTTTGATAATTAGTGGTCGAATTAATCATATTTTTACGTTGTTATTTTAACGTGCGTGAGCAAATAACGTTGTTCGAGTGGTCGCGGGCGTCATGATGACTGGCCACCAAAAGGGGCAGCCGCGCCACCCCTGTCCTTCTTCGCCATTTTGGCGAATCATCATCAAGACTGGAATGTCGTTTGCAACTGCACGGGCAATTACACCTTCACGCTGACTGGTATCAGGATTATCCGCGAACGCTGCTGTTCTAACTGTCCGATTAAGATTTCTTCCAGTGCGTACAAGGACAAACACCTTCCCGCGCTGCGCAGCGTTTGGACTGTTTTCGGACAAATGTTGCAAGATTGCTTTATATTCGGCGGCATCCCAGCGGTCTTCATAACCGGGGGCAAAATCTACGAAACTAGGACCCAAACGCTCAATCAGTTCAAACGCAACTTGAAGCGGCACCTCAAATGGAACGGGCATTTCTCCGTCTTTTGGAAATGGGCCCACGCTCTTTAGCAACTCATCCACGCTCTCGGTAATTGGCAGGAGGCGCGTCTTGAAGTCGGTTTGGAAACCTACCGGCAAAATGCGCCGGCTAGCGCGAAGCGTAGTGATGTTGGAAGCAAGAATTTTCTGATTCCCGCATGGGACGATTTGACCATTGGAGTCGAGTTCGATGAAGTGAACCAGTTTGTCTCCACCGTTCGCTTCGATGCGTTCACGCAACGCCGAATCAGCTTCATGCATGCGCTGCATTGCTCGATGAATGTGAGGAGCCGTATAGAAGCGTGTTACTGCGCGGTCTTCAAGGGGACGAAAACCATACATGCGAGAATGTTGCATCACCGTATCCTGCTGGAATTTTTTTGGGTTCCGCCCATAATAAAAGCCAATCAGGTTTGCGATGGTGATGCCACGGTCAAGAATTTGTCCGCCGATGAAAATGTTGAGTGGTGTGCGCAATTTGAGTTGCCTGCGACGCATTCAGGACGAGCAAGCGCAACGTCGCCCAAAGCGCTTCGCATTTCTTTTCCATACCGCCGCTGGCAAAGCATCTCACGCTTGGCAGGAAAGTGTAATTTTGCAATTTGATGAAAAACTCCATGCCGAAGCTCAGACCGGTTCTGAAAACCTGCGCAATTTGGTCCAGGCAGCTTACGACGATCTGGCGAAGTCTCTGCTTGCAGCCAGCCAGCCCGTACCCGCCTTTTCGGAAGTGTTCGGCCGTGTTATTAAAGCACTTACAGGAGGTGAATTGATGATCACAAAAGTCAATTCTGAAGCTCAGGTAGCAGCCCTGCTTGATGATGATGGCCATCCGGCGGTGATGAAGGTAAGCAACGCCGAACGCAAGCCTGCGACCCTATCGTGCGTAAGACATTCCTCAACCTTAAAGCGGCGGCGGTCATCAGAAAGGAGAACTTCAAGCTCATTTTCGCTAACTGGCTTGAAAACAAACGCCGCTGGATTATTTTCCGCCTGACTGTCCTCGAAATAAAATTTGCCTCCGATATAGGCAGGGTGAACTGGGACGAGTTCTGTGAACTGAGGGCGAACAGGAGCCAGGGCTGTATCGGGCAAGGGAGAATCTTCGGGTTGAAGATAAAGCGAATATGGTGTGGCCGTGACTTGAAGAAAAGACGCTTTGGGCAAAGCGCGCCGCAGTTCGTCAATTTGGCTGGCGATAGTGCGAAGCTGAAGACCGAGCAACCCAATTCGCTTCAAGTTGAGCAATCTGCGCACAAGAGACATCGTCCAACAACTAATTGAACGGAGAGTTGATTTTGGATTACTGCGTTCGGATGCCTTGGAAGATCCACTGCAATGCATCCCTGTGTGTGAGCAGCGCTACGCAATTTTTGTACCCAAGCGTCTGGTGCCTTCACGGGGATTGATGACAATAAAAAATGCCCTTTTTGAATGTCCACATGCTGCGCTAGGTGGCGATGGACAATTAATCGAGCGGCTCAAGGAACTTACGCGAAAATTAGGCGGTGAATTCACACCTGAACTAGTTTGCGATTCAATCGGACAATGTGTATCAGCAGTGGAAACCGGTGCCTTTGCTGCCATCTTGCCGGTCCAAGCATGGGTTGCCTCGTCCGAAAAAGATTACATCGTTGTGGAAGATGAATCTTTGAAGATTTTAAGCCGGCAAATAGTTTTGGCGTGGCACCCTCGGACGATTGAGATTTTGGGGCCAGCCGCCCTGAAAGCTCGCGATGCGCTCACGAATGCTTTGAAAGAGAAGATCCCAAAAACTGAAGTGGAATATGAAGAAATGTGAAGAATGGGGTGCTGCAACCGCCTTCAGGGTTGTTTAAATTTCGGAAACATTAACCCAGCGTAGCCACTCCGGCTTCGCGGTCGTGGCAATCCCGCGGTTGCGGGACTGAATGATTGAATCCAAAGGGAGTCCGAAGCCGGACTGGCCATCAAGGGCCGACCTGAAGTTTGAAACGGAAAGGGGGGGTGGAAAAAACGACTTCTCACGTCGTCGCCTACAAGGGGAGAGGCGATGAACACGCAGGCGGGCCGCCTGCGCTCCTTGCCGGGGCGGTGGTGCGAGCCGCACTGGCATCGGCGCTCCACCATTTTTCGGGGCAGACAGCATTCGAGGATGAGAACGAGGACGATTGTTGTGATTTCAAGACGCGGCGCGCACGGAGTGACGCGCCCTACCTGTCAAAGGGCCTTGATCTTCCTCCAAAGGGGTTTGAGGTCGGGGTCGGACAGGGCCAGGGTGCGGACCTCTTTTTTGCCGGCGAGGGCGATGGCTTGGGCGAGCCAGGTCAGGGCTTCCTCGGGTCTACCCAACATGCAGGCGTAGCAGGCGAGGTTGTAGCGCATGAGCCAGTGGTCCGGAAACCGCGGTAGCACGGGGGCCAGCGTGTCGTAAGCCTCCTGCGTGCGCTTGAGTTCGTGCAGGCTGTAGGCGAGGTAGAAATGGCCCCATTGGTTGTCCGGCAGGGTGGTGCGCAGGGTGGCGGCGACGGCGGCGGCGCGGTCCCATTGGCCGGCCTTTTCATGGATCTTGTAACGGAGCTCGAGGACGAAGGGGTGCGCGTGGTATTCGGGGTCGATGTGGGCGAGTTCGCTTTCGGCTTCGTGCCAGTTGCCGAGGCCGAGCCAGCCTTCGACGGCTTCGAGGTGCTTGTCGTGGGGATGGGGGAGGTTCGTCATCGCGAACCAACATTCTGCAAGAATCGGAACCTCATCAAAATAACAAAGTGTGGCCGGGCAAAGCTCTTAGAAATGACGAATGACTAAGTACCTAATGACTAATGAATGACGAAGCTCGAATGACGAATGGCAGGCCTAGTGACAGGTTATGAGCACCGGAGTTTGTTTGACGACCTCCCTCACCTGCGTCCTCTCCCCACGGAGAGGAGCATATATAGCCGCGTTTCGGTGGTTCGGTTGACTTTAAACCAACCCCGTCGCTGGTATTTCTTCCGAAACGGTTCATTTTTCATTTTCAAGAACCTTCAAATTTCCCAGCAAATCCGCAATTTTAGCCATCGGTTCATTTTTTCGCACACCAGTTATCCCTAATCTTTACGAGAGGATTCTGAATTTTGCGGGATTTTTTTTGGCCGGACCCCCTTCCCACTCCCGAAAAATGAAAATAAATGGCATAAATCTGCATTCTACATTCCCCACACAAATTCAGATTCGCGGGACCTATGATACGGTCGGGGTGTGAGACGCATATTGCATATATGGCGCGACCGGACAAGCGCAATGGAAAATGACGAAGGACTAAAACCTAATGTCTAATGAATGACGAATTTCAAATGACTAATGGAGTGGCGGACGTCAAGCGGGCAGTTGACGATCCAGGTTCTGCCATGGTCCGGGTGCCCGCGGCGCGGGGCTCAGGCCGGCAAGCGATTGTGGTGCAAGGCCCGTCAAGCCACGTCAAGCTTGGTCAAACCCTAAAATTTTTAAAGTACTGGCGGACGGGTGCGAGCCGCACGGGCAACCAGCCGCATCCGTCTTCGTCCAACTTCGGCGCGATTCCACCGTGGCGGGACAGGCAGGTCCGCCGGGCGGACAGGGAACATTCAACACTTAATCCCGCAATGGCGGGACCGAACATTCAGGGAACACCGGTTATCCGGGTTAATCCGACCTAATCCGACCTAAAAATAAAAAATGTACCCGCGTACGGGTGCGAGCCGCATCCGCCTTCGCCCAACTTCGGCGCGACGGGCGGGCGATCAAAGCAAATGAAGACTGAAATGAAAAACGGATCAGGCCTCCTCTCTCCGGCTCTCTCCTCGTTGAGGAGAGAGGGAGAAGAAGTCGCGGATTGTCCGGACGATTTCGCGCAGGCGATCCCGCAGTGGCGGGACAGGGTGCTTGCGTACGGCCAGCAGACCTGCGCTCCGGGGAAGGGCAGGGAACAGTTTATCCGCCGATATCCGACCATAGAGTTTTTAAAGGTACTGGCGTACGGCTATCCGCCTTCGTCCGATTTCGGCGCGATAGGCCGGGCGCGTTGGGCTTGGTTGGGCCTTGTTGGGCTTTGTTGGACCCTAGAATTTGTAAAAGGTCCGATGCCGGACTGGCCATCAGCGTGCGGCCACCGGATGCGAGTTGCCGGATTCGTACGGCGGGCCATGGAGGGCGCAACGGGTGTCAGCGGATCAGGCTCCTCACCCCGCCCCTCTCCTCGTCTGGCGAGGAGAGGGAGGATATATCACGTCGCGGGTTATCCGAATGGGGTGCGAGCCGCCTTCGCCACCGCTACGGCGCGACAGGGAAAAACAGTGATTAACAGCGAAAAACAACCCAATTTTATGAAAAATGACCCAGAAACCGGCGGGATGTCCCTGATACCCGACCAAAAAAAGTTTGGTTTGCGATTGACCGGCAACGTCCGTTCTGTCGAAATGATAGAACATAGTTTTTTTGTTTAGATGCCGAGAACTCCCATCAAAAACGGAAATGGCGCGACCCGAACGGGCGCGAACAAGTACGATGCCCACCACAAGGTCCTGTCGCAGACGTACGGCGCCTTCGCCGACCTGCGCCGCGAGCTTTCGGATTCCAAAAACACGGTCACCGAGCGGGAGGACATCCTCAAAAGCTTTGCGACGTGCCCGGATTCCCAGCGCGCCTGGCTGCTGCTGGAGGATTATTTCGAGAAGCTTTCCCTCTCGCGCCGCGATTTCCCCGCCACGGACTGGTGGCCGAAGATGCTGGCCGCGACGGGCAAGACGCGCCTGGAGGAGCTGGCGTTCCTGTTCCTGCGCGCCAAACGGTCGGTGCCGCCGGAACTGCAGGGGCACGCGAGCCCGGAACGGTTCGCGCGGGCGGAGGAGGCGGAACAGGAGCTGCGGCTGGTGAAGGAGCTGGAGAACTGGCTGTCGCCCCCGGCGCCGCTGCACCTGGACACGCCGCGCGCGACGCTGCGCGTGGTCTGCAAGCCGCAGGCGGATGACAGCGAGCCGTCACGTCACCGGCTGATGATCCAATTTTTGCTGCTGCGCCCGCGCACGGGCGAGAAGGCGCGTTCGCTGCATGACCTGGTGGACCTGGTGGTCCGCGCGGCGCATGAGCAGGAGCTGTTCACGCCGTGGGACTGGGAATTTGTCCAATGGATCTACGATACGCACCGGGAACGCGCCGGGCATGAGACGTCGCTGCTGCTGACGGACGCGGAGCTGCTGCAGTGGCTGGCGCGCTGGGGCAACACGAACCGGCTGGAACTGGCGGCGAACAGCAAGCCCATCCATTTTCACGGCGAAGTGGTCTCATTGACGCCGCATCTCGAGAACGGCACGCAAGAACTGTCGTTCACGCACCGCATCACGCTGCCAGACGACACGCTGCATCCGATCGGGGAGACGAAATTCTTCAACCGGCAATCGCCGGTGGCGCTGATCGGGAACACATTCTATCTGCTGCGCAACGCGCCGCCGGTGGGGGTGCTGCGGTACCTGGCGCAAAAGCCGTCGGTGCCGGTGCGCAAGCTGAGCCATCGCCTGCTGCTGCATCTGCGGAAATCGCAGACGAACCACGGAGTGGACTGGGACCAGTTGTGCGTGGCGCATCAGGCGGCGCCGCAGTTCGTTTTTGAATTGCACGAGGACACGGTGCAGCTGCGCCTGATGGCGAAGAGCGCGCGGGACAAGAGCACGTGGGTTTGGAGCGGCCATGAATGGGCGCCGCACAACCGCGTGATCAAACACGGCGAGAAGCCGGAGATCCTGGATGATCCACGCCTGGAGCCGGCGGTGCAGTGGCTGCGCCGGCTGGACTGGTTCATGCAGGAGCCGGGTTTGTGGATCGGTGATGCGAATGAAAATTTTCTCGGGTTGCTCGCGGACATCTGGAGCACGAAACCGAAGGAAGCGGAATTTCTGGGCAATGCGGCGTTCCACCGGCTGTTCCTGACGCCGCGGCAGTTGAAGCCGCGGCTGGTGGTGAAGGGCAGCGGCATCGACTGGCTGTCGGTCTCGGCGGAGTGGGAGGCGGAGGGCATGAAACTTTCCAAGGCCGACCTCGAACGGCTGGCCGCGGCGACGAGCCGCTTCGTGAAACTGCCGAACGCGGGCTGGGTGGAACTCGACACGGCGGCGGTGCAGGGCGCGCATGAGACGATGGCGGACATGGGCGTGGACGGATTGATCGCCGTGCCGCAAAAGGTGGGGATGGAGCACGTGGCGCACCTGGGCGAAAATGAATTCACGCGGTTCGCGGACACGCCGGAGGCGCAAGCCTTGCGCGAACGCGTACGTGATTTCAAGGGCGTGCCCTCAGCGGAGCTGCCGGCGCTGTTGCAGGCGGAGTTGCGGCCGTATCAGAAGGACGGGTTTGATTTCCTCGCACATCTGGTGCGGGTACGGCTCGGCGGCATTTTGGCCGACGACATGGGTTTGGGCAAAACGTTGCAGACGTTGACGTGGCTCGCGTGGCTCAAGGAGCAGAACAAGAAGAATCCGAAGCCGTCGCTGGTGATTTGCCCCGCGTCCGTGCTGCACAACTGGCGGCGCGAGGCGGAGCGTTTCACGCCGGGCATGAAGGTGCTGGTGCTGGAGAGCGGCGCGGCGCGGCATAATTTGCGGAAACAAATCCCGCAGCACGACATCATCGTGACGAACTACGCGCTGTTGCGGCGCGACCTGGAGGAGTTCCACAAATTTTCGTTCCGCGCGGTCATTTTGGACGAGGCGCAGTTCATCAAAAACCCGGGCGCGCAGGTGACACAGTCGGTGAAGCAGTTGAAGTGCGAGAACAAGATCGCGCTGACGGGCACGCCGCTGGAAAACCGGCTGCTGGATTTGTGGAGCATCGTGGATTTCATCCAGCCGGGCTATCTCGGCAACCAGGAGCAGTTCCTGGAGACGTACGAACCGAAGGGCGGCGACAACGCGGAGGCGGAACAGCGCATCGCGCGCCGCCGGCTGTCGGCGAAGCTGCGGCCGTTGCTGCTGCGCCGTTTGAAGAAGCACGTGGCGAAGGATTTGCCGGACCGCATCGAGGAGCGCCGCGACTGTCCGCTGGGCGAGGAGCAACGGAAATTGTATCTCGCTGAGCTGCGCCGCAGCCGCGACCAGGTGATGAAGGCGGTGGAGACGCAGGGCTTGAACAAGTCCAAGATGCACGTACTGGCCGCGCTGACGCGGTTGCGGCAGGTGTGCTGCCATCCATCGCTGGTGGGCAGCGACACGGCGAGCGGCAAGACGGAGACGTTGTTCGAATTGCTGGATCCGCTGATCGCGGACGGGCAGAAAGTTTTGGTCTTCTCGCAGTTCGTGCAGATGCTCGAACTGCTGGAGAAGGAGTGCAAGATGCGGAACATCCACACGCATGTGCTCACAGGCCAGACGAAGGACCGCCAGCAGGTGGTGGGCGATTTCCAGAAGGAAACCGGTGCGTGCGTGTTCCTGCTGAGCTTGCGCGCGGCGGGCACGGGCCTGAACCTGACGAACGCGAGCTACGTGGTGCTGTACGATCCGTGGTGGAACCCGGCGGTGGAGGCGCAGGCGATCGACCGCTCGCACCGCATCGGCCAGACGCAGACGGTGAACGCGTACCGGCTCATTGCGCCGGGCACGGTGGAAGAAAAGATCTGGGAACTGCAACAGAGCAAAGCAAAGACGATCGCGGATGTGCTGGGCGAGGAAGGCTTTGCGCGCAGCCTGACGGCGATGGATCTGGAATATCTGTTCGCGGAGGACTGAGATGGAAATGGATATGGAAAGGCCCACCAATCCAACAAGCAGTGCGGGCAAAAAAAGTTTCACGTGGCACCTGCCGGCCATCCTGCTGCTGGCACTGCTGTTGCGGCTGTGTTACCTCGGCTGGGCGCAGGGTTACAACCTCGGCAACCAGATGGACTCCATCGAGGCGTACGAGGTGGCGGCGAGCTATGACGCGGGCGATGAACGGGCGCAGTATCTCGGCGAGCCAAATTACAACGATCACTCAAAAGTTCCCGGTCCGCTCTGGACGCTGTTCTGCCTGGCGGGCATCCGGCTGACGGGCTCGCTCGACGGATTGGTGGTGCTGATCATCCTCGGCAATGTCGCGGCCATCGCGCTGACGTGGCGGCTGACGCGGGATGTGGCGGGGGTCGTCGCGGCGAACTTCGCGGCGCTGTTCATGGCGGTGTCGGTCTGGGCGGTGCAATGCTCAGCCATCCTGTGGAACCCGTCGCTGATGCCGTTGTGCGGCGCGGTGATCTATCTCGCGTTATACCGCTGCCTGCGGAAGCCCAAATCGCGGGCAGTTTTTTTGATCCCGTTCCTCATCCTGGCCGGGGCGCAGGTCCACATGGCGACGATCGCGCTGATCGTTCCGATGGTCGCGTTCGGCTGGCTGGCGCGGCTGAAGCCGAACTGGCGCTGGCTGGCGGCGGGGATCGTGGCTGGCGGACTGTGTTATGTGCCGTATCTCCTGGGCGAAATGCGGCATGACTGGGCCAACACGCGCGCGGTCTTCGTCGGCGGGGGCCATTTCTCGGCGGGCGCGCTGAAGATTTTTTCCTCGCCGTTCTCATTTATTATCAACCTGTGGAACCCGGGCTGGACGTACGCACCAGGTGAATATAAAGCGCTCGCGCATCAGGCTTTCGGCGGCATGGCCGGGATGATCGCGGTCAACGCCATCTCGGCGGTGTTTGCGATATTGCTGGTGCTGGGTGCCGGCCTGGCCGTGCGGGCGGCGATGAAGAACCGGGGCGTTCCGTTGCGTGAATCACTGGCGCAACCCGGCCTGCTGCCGGTGCTATTCATCCTGCTGGCCTACCTGGGTTTCAGCCTGGCCTCCGGGAGGCAGTTTCACGCGCGCTACTGCCTGCTGATCCTGCCGCTCATTTTCACCTTGGCCGGCTGCGGGGCGGCGAAGTGCCTGGAGCCCGGCTTCAAAAAGTTTTTTCTGCCGGTGCTGGTGGTGACCATGGCGGCGGACATCTGGCTCGTGGCGGTGATCTGCCATTTTGAACGCGACCGCATCGCGAACAGCGTCGCGTTCGTGCCCAGTTGGGGCAAGATGGAATCCGTCTACCAGCAATTGAAAACCCACGCGCCGGGCTGGATCGAGGTGGACGACCGCGATTACATGGCCAAGCTGCCAACGGGCGAAGAAAACAAAGTTTACCGGCATGCCTATCTGATCAGCCACTACATCCGGGCGCGGGAACTGGAATTATTGGCGACCGGAACGACCTTCCCGCAGACGAACTATTTTGAATTGCGCGCCGTGAAGCTCGTTGACACCAACGACCCGGCGGTGGCGTTCCACGGCAACGGCATCGCCCTGGTGGCCGGGCCGGGACCGGTTCAGCGCTGAAAGCGGTTCAGGGCGCCGGAATATTTTTGCAACGTCTCAAATTCACTCCGGCGCCAGTCCTCGTCGAAGCCGGGATGCGTGACGAGAATCCCGTTTTTATCCGGCAAGCAGGCGGTGAACTTTTCGAAAAATTCCGGATACCGCCGCCATTCTTTGAAATCGTAGATGCCGGAGAAGCCGTCGTTCGTGGGCACGCCGGCGGCGTGAAGCCTTTGCTCCAGCCGCGTGCCGAATGCCCCGATAAAACCGGCCTTGAGGCTGGGCAGATTTTTTTGGCGGAGTTCCCGGGTGCAAAGCCGCGTGTTGCGGACATAGGGTCGCCGGGCGGCCGGCAAACGGGCCACAAAATCTGTCAACGCCGCCGCCACGACCGGCAACTGGTGTGCGTGCAGGTGACCGTCGATGTAGTCCGGGACCCGCCCGGCCTTTTTCACGAACAGCTCGTATTGCGCGGCGAGCAAGGTGATGATTGCTTCGCCCTTCAACGAGCGGAGCAAGGCGCGGCGAAAAAGGGCCTTGAACTCCGGCAAGGTGGGTTTTTCCAAAGGAGTTGAGAGCGGCAAATTTTCGTTCGTCAGACAGAAATGCAGGCCGATGTCCACCCCGGTTTCATACGCGCGCAGCTTTTCCAAAAGCGCAACATCGCAGCGCTGAAACAATACCATGCAGGAAACAGCGGTCAGTTTGCCCTCCCCGCACAGTTGCAGAATGGCGCGGTCTATATCCGCCCGCATTCCGTAGTCGTCAGCGCAAATGATCATCGCTGCCTTCTCTGAATATTTGTTGCTTTTGTCAAGCGGACAATGCCATTTTGCCACGTGGCAATCTCCTGTCTGTTCCTCATCAACGGGCTTGGCATGGGCAATAGCACACGCTGTCACGCTGTGATTGAGAATCTCGCCGCGGCCGGCGTGAGCGTCCACGTGCTCACGTCCGGAAACGGCCTGAAATACTTTGCCAACCGCCCGGGCATCGCGTCATTGAACGAGATGGCGTCGTTCTATTATTCCGGCACGAACGGCGGCGTCAGCGGCTGGGCCACCATCAAGACCGTCGGCAAACTTGCCAAACTGGCGCAAGCCAAGCGTGCCAGGCTGGAACAGATCATCGAGCAGGTCCGGCCGGACATCGCCGTGACGGATTCCGAGTATGCCACCGCCCCGCTGCGCCGGCGCAAGATCCCCATTGCGGCCATCAACAACTCCGAGGTCGTGGTCACCGAGTTCCTGAAACACCGGCGGGACGCCAAAGGTGTGCGCAGCCATTTCTGGTTCGTGGAATTTTCCGACTACCTCTTTCACCGGCAGTTTTGCGACCTGATTCTGAGCCCGTATCCGCTGCGCACCCCGACACGCCACCCAAAATTCCGCCGCACCGGCCTCATCATCCGGCGCAACGTGCGAGAGATCATCGCCGCCGCGCCGGAACCGAACCTTTCGCCGCGCCAGCTCAAGAATGTCGTATTCATGTTGAGCGGGTCGGTCCACGCCACGCTGGTGAATTTTGACGGGCGCGAATTTCCTTTCAACGTCGATGTCGTCGGGCGCGACGGCAACTCGCATGGCAACGTGACGTTTCACGGGCGCCTGATGAACAACACGGAACTGCTCGCCCGCGCCGACGCACTGGTCATCAACGGCGGCTACTCGGCGCTTTCGGAAGCCTTCGCCTTCCGCAAACCCACCTACGTGCTGCCGGTGCCCGGACATGCCGAACAGTTCATCAATGCCCGCCTGGCCGATGACCTCGGCCTGGGCTTCCACGTCACGGAAGCCAGCCTGCTCCCACGGCTGATGGAGATGTACGACAAGGATTCGTGGCTGGGCCGGAAACCCATGCCGCCGAAATTCGAGATCAACGGCGACGTTGAAGCAGCCGAAGGCATCCTTGAACTCGCACGACAGCGTCTAAAATAAATGGCGGGCCATCATCATCGCCTGTCATCATTGCAGTTTCATTGGCATCCGGAAAACCCGGCCGTAAAGTTCCGCCAACATGCCACCCGTCTTCCGTTGCCGCAGATCGGTATCAAACGAAATTGTCGCCGACGCTGCAACGTCATGGATCGTCAGGCAATAGGTGTTGTTCACCATGATGCCAAGCAGTTCACCGGTCCGACTGAAGACCAAGTCGCCACGTGACGGGTTGAATTTTCCAAACAACCCTTTCAACAGGCTGCGATCCAGCTTCACATAGTGCGGCGTGTCCAGTTCGATCTGGAAATTGCATTCGCCGTAATAACCTTCGTCCGCGCCGACGATCACGGCGTCCTGAAATTTGTACGGGTCCGAGGAAATGCTGTAAACCTTGCAGCCCAACTGCCCGGCCTCCGTCGCGGTGAGGGGCAGCATCACAACCCGTGGGTCCACGTCGTGAAAAGCCAGGGACCTGATCGGCACCCGCGCCGACCGCCAGGCGAGCGTGCCGGTGAACTTATCCCAATCCGTGCCCGGATCCCACAGGACCAGCGGCGTGTCCTGCACGTGGCATAGCGCAAAATAATTCGTCCCGTCGGTGACCAGTATCGTTTCCGTCTTCTTATCCTTGCTCAGATCCATGCCGAACAACCCGGAGCGTGCGCCTAAAATTCCCGCCTCCACGCGGTTGGAAACGAACTCGCTGAAGATGGTGTTGGGCGCGAGCGCGCGGTTGGCGCGGATCTCCTGCGTCAGTTGCGTGGAATTCGTCGCCAGCGTCTTGAAGCCCTCGGCGAGCTTTGCGTTCTCGGCACGGGTGGCCTGGACTTCCTGTTGCATCAGGGCGGCGCGGTCGGCCGCGGCGCGCTGTTCCGCCTCGGCCAGTTGCAACTGGCCGGCCAGCCGCTGTTTCTCCGTCAGGGTGATCTGGTTGCTCCGGCTGAGCAGATCCAGCTGCTGCCGGAGCGCGGCGGCCAGCTCGGCTTCATGCCTGGCCTCAACCTCGGTGAGCGACAGTTTTTGCGACGATGCCTGCGCCTGCGCAGACACGGACTGCAACTGGCGTCCCAGTTCTTCCGCGTTCGTCTGTGCGGCGGCGAACTGCTGCTGCAGCCGCTGGTTTTCCTGATCCCGCGCGCCCAGTTGCGCCTGTTGTTGTGAGGACGTGCTGCGGACCTGCGCCAGTTGCTGCTGTAACTGTTCGCGTCCCTGCCGTTCCTCTTCGAGGGAGCGCTTCATGGCGGCGGCGAGGTCGGTGCCGGGGTTCACCACGGAATTGGTCGCCACGACAACCTTCGTGGCCGGCTGCGTGTTTTCATCGGCCATCTTGTTGATGTCCGTTGAAAATGTCAGCAGGCTCAGCAACAGGAAGTCGCAGATGACGATTAGGATGCTGCGGTTCATGACGGCAAGGTGGAAGCCGGCGCAGCGGCAGGAACATACGTTTCAGCGGAAGAATTTTGCGCCTCCGCCTCCATCAATAATTTCCTCCGCGCCGGGCGCAGGTGAAAAATTTTAAAGATCACCACAAAGATGATGCCGAACGACGTGGATGAATACGCCGCCATCAGGCTGAATTTGATCAGTCCCATGGAAGCGACGATGAGCGAGATGATGGTGCCGACGAAGCCGAGGTACAGGCCCGCATCGAACAGGTGGTCCTCGTTCTCGAGCAGCTTGAGTTTCATGCGTGCCGGCACGTTCTGGCGGCGGATTTCCGCCAGCTTCACGAGGCACGAGATGTAGATCAACGCTTGCAACACAAAGAAGACAAGCAACGTGAGCAGGATGGTTGGGTTCATAACAGTTTGTTTGATGCCGGCGATTCCTGCAGGAATGGCCGCGCCCGTCATGGGCAGGACCAGTCGAAGGGAGAAACTCTCCTTCTGGCTGTCTTGAGAGAGAAACGGCTCACTCAAAAGCAGGACCACCAGCAGAAACCCCAGCGAAAATAAAAATTCACGGAACAGATGAAAACCGCGCACCTGCAGCGGGCGCTCCAATGCCGCCACCGCCGGCCGCGCAAAATGCAGCGCCAGCGCCAGAAAAAATCCCGCCAGCAGGTACAAAAACCATTTGCCGGCGAGCGCCAGCGCCGGCTCCTGGTAATAAAATTTCGCGGCTGTCCCGTAAAAGCCGCCGAACGGGTTATACGCCGCCACCGACCGCGCCAGCTTCGGCTCATACAAGCGCTGTTGGTGTTGCACCAGTTCGCCCACGCCCCCCGCACCGTACTGCAGGCTCGCGCCGAGATCCGCCCAACCGGTGTCTTTGAACTTGGCCAGATAGTCCGCCACGGCGGCGGGCTTGCCGGAAAGTTCCACCGCGGCAAATAGCACCGGCAGCTTCGGCCCGGCATTACGCACATTGTCCGCCAACCGGTGCAAGGTGGCGGCATCCGGGATGTGCATCACGAACGTCGCCAACTGGTCCCAGTTCAACCGCTGGCCCAGCGACATGAAATCCAGCAGCATCGACTCAAGCGGCTGCGTACCGTTGCCGTGGTTCGCCTGCGTGGCCGCGTCCAAAACATTCCCATTCAAACCCGCCATCAAACACCCGCCATCCGACAGCAGGCCGCAGGTGACGACCGCCGCATCAAAGGCCTGGCCGGAGGGCGACGGTGACGGGGAAAAGATCACCGTCTGCGTCAGCGAGCGGGTCCGCAACAGTTCTTGCACGGTCACGTTCGCGGAACTGCGCAGCTGCGACAGGGCTGCTTCCCGGTTTTCCTCCCGGATTACGAAATCCGTGAAAGGCGAGTTAAAATCGGCCGGCCGGAAAGTGTTGTCGAAAGTATTTTTAGGGAGCATGCCCGCGCCCCAAAAGAACGCCCCGGGATTTTGGCGGATACGGTCCGCCAGCAGCGCCTTGAATGGTTCGTCACCGGCATTTTTCCCGGACAGGGACGCCTGCAATAACAATTGCGCCGAACCCAGGCGGCTGGCGCCGGCCAAGGCCCGCTCCTCACCGGCCAAGGATTGCCCGTTCCGGCCGGCGGCTTGCATGACGATGCCATCCAGCGCACGCAGATGCGCCGGCACCAACAGTCCCCCGACCAGCAAGGCCAGACCGAAAACTGCGCACAGCAAAAAGGGCAGCCAGCGTAGTTTCATTTACGTAATTTAATGTTTCTCAATTATTTTTGGACTGTGGGTCGCCGGCAATTGTTCAATGCCAAGGTGAACGTCGCACCAAAAATCCGGTTGTCTAAAGATAATTTTGGCCGCCTCCGCCCCCAACATTTCCTTTGACGACCGCGCCCGTTTCCCCGACTCTGCGCCTCAACCATTATGGACAGCTACCCTTCAACTGTTCCCGGGGGCCCGCGTGAAGAGCAGTCTTATTCCCTCGTTCTCATCAGCGGCCTCGTCACCACCAGCCTCACCCTCGCCGGCATCTACCTGATTGACCGCAGCGGCGCGGATTTTCACATCATGGGCTGGTATGCCAATTACATCCTGCCCGTCGGCGCCATTCTCGTCGGTCTCGCCGCCTCCAGCGGTTACGGCTTCGCCTCCTGGTACAGCGGCATCAAGATCACCCGCCGCCTGCTCTGGATCATGTTGACCCTCCAGCTCGTCGCCTATTTTGGCGCGCAATACATCGAATTTCAAGGCCGTCATCTCATCCATCTGAAAGACATGACTCCCGTCGGCTTTTGGGAATACTTTGACCATGCCGCCCGGGGGATGGCCTGGAAAAAGGACAACGGTGAAGCCGGTGAACCCCTCGGCGCCTGGGGCTACGGTGTGCGCCTCCTGGAAATCCTCGGCTTCGTTGGCGGCAGCCTCATCGTTCCCCTCGCCCTGCACAAAGCCCCCTACTGCGAATCCTGCCAGCGCTACATGCGCACCCGCCAGCTGGCCCCCGTTCCCGCCAGCGTGCCGATTAAAAAGGTGAAAAAGTCCGATGCCGCCGCCACCGCCGCCTATCAGGCCGAACAGGAATCCGCCTTCGCCACCGGCAAGCAGACCGTCGATTCCATCCAGGCCCTCGCCGTTGGCGACAAGGCGGGCGATTTCCAAAAGCTGATGGCCGACCTCGGCCTCACAAAGAAGCAGACCGCCAAACTGCCCGGACGGTTCACCCTCGCCGTCGTCCACTGCCGCCGCTGCTTCGGCGGCTCCCTCGTCGTCAAGCACCTGCTCGGCCAGGGTAATAACATCAAACAAACCGAAGTGTCCCGCGCCGAACTTCACCCCGAATTCGTCCGCTCCATCTGTCAATGATCGCTTGCGCCACTGGCCGGTGGCAACCGGCCATCACTCCCCCGCCGGATCCAGCCGCTTGTCCAGCAACAGATATTTCCGGACGTAATCAAACACCGCATTTTCCAGCGAGGTGACCGGCGCCGCGTAACCGGTGCCGCGCAACCGCAGCAGGTTCGCCTGCGTAAAATACTGGTACTTGTCCTTGATGGCAGCCGGCATCTCGATGAACTTGATGGACGGCTTCTTTTTCAACGCCATGAAGACGGCATTGGACAGGTCCACCCACGTGCGCGCCTGGCCGGAGCCGATGTTGAACAAGCCGTTCGCCTTCGTGGTCGCGGCGAGGTGCAGTGTCATGGCCACGCAATCCTTCACGTAGAGAAAGTCGCGCTTCTGCTCGCCATTCTTGTAATCCGGACGGTAGCTCTTGAACAGCTGGATGACGCCCTTCTCCTGCACTTGCGCAAAACTCTTATGGACGAGCGAACGCATGTCGCCCTTATGATCCTCGTTCGGGCCGTAAACATTAAAATATTTCAGGCCCACGATCTTGTTCAGGATGCCCGCGCGCTTGGCGTGCAGGTCGAACAGGTGCTTCGAATAACCGTACATGTTCAACGGGCGCAGGGTGTCGAGCTGCGTCTCATTATCCTCCATGCCCTGCGCGCCGTCGCCGTACGTGGCCGCCGAGGACGCATAGACGAAACGCACCTTGTTCGCCAGCGACCAGTGCGCGAGGTCCTTGGTGAACTCGTAATTGTTCTTGGCCAGATACGTCGCGTCCTTTTCCGTCGTGGCCGAACACGCGCCCATGTGCAGCACCAGGTCGAACTTCCCCAGCGCGCCGCTTTGCAGGCGCGGCAGCAGGTCGGCGGCCTCGACATAATCCGCGAAGCGCAACGGCGTGAGGTTGCGCCACTTTTCATTCGTGCCCAGGATGTCGCAGACCACGATGTTATCGCAGCCGCGCCGGTTCAGGCCCCACACGAGACCGCTGCCGATGAAGCCGGCCCCGCCGGTGACGAGCACGCGCGCGTCGGAAAAGTCGTTCGGCTTCATAGACAATCACCAGCCGAGGACGTGGGCGAAAATCAACGGCGCAACGATGGTCGCGTCGGATTCGATGATGAACTTGGGCGTCTTCACGCCAAGTTTGCCCCAGGTGATCTTTTCATTCGGTACGGCGCCGCTGTAGCTGCCGTAGCTCGTGGTCGAGTCGCTGATCTGGCAGAAATAACCCCAGAGCGGCACGCTCGTGCGCAGCAAATCCTGATGGAGCATCGGCACGACACAGATCGGAAAGTCGCCGGAGATGCCGCCGCCGATCTGGAACATGCCGATGGGGCTCTTCTTCGTCGCCGTCTTGGTATAAAACTCCGCCAGCCAGGTCATGTATTCGATGCCCGTGCGGACCGTGTGGACGTTCTTCACGTCGCCACGGATGACGGCGGCGGCGTACATGTTGCCGAGCGTGGCGTCTTCCCAGCCGGGCACCACGATGGGCAGGTTTTTCTTCGCGGCGGCCAGCATCCAGGAATTCTTGGGGTCGATCTGGTAATACTTCTCGTATTTGCCGCTCAACAGCACCTTGTAGAAAAACTCGTGCGGAAAATAACGTTCGCCCTTCTTGTCGGCATCGGTCCAGACCTCAAGCATCGCCTTTTCCATGCGGCGCATGGCTTCGCCTTCGGGAATACACGTGTCGGTCACGCGGTTCATGTGGCGTTCGAGCAGCGCCTGTTCGTCCTCGGCGGTCAGCGAACGGTAGCCAGGCACCCGTTCGTAGTAATCATGGGCGACGAGGTTGAAAACGTCCTCCTCCAGGTTCGCGCCGGTGCAGGTGATGAGTTGAACCTTGTCCTGGCGGATCATCTCGGCGAGCGAGAGGCCGAGTTCCGCCGTGCTCATGGCCCCGCCGAGCGTGATCATCATCTTGCCGCCCTTGTCCAGGTGGGCGACGTAGCCCTTCGCGGCGTCCACGAGCGACGCGGCGTTGAAGTGGCGATAATGATGCTGGATGAAGCGGGAGACAGGACCACCGGAAATCGGTCCGCCAGTGGTTTTCTTGGTGTGCTTTTTCTTGGCCATATAAATGTAAAAATTTTCTCCGACACACGATACGCGAGCGGTGCGGAAAACCAATCTCAAATTAAAAGGGCGCGCGGTGTGCTTGCGTGTTCATCGCCCTGCGTACCACTCGCGCTTGGTGGCATAAGCCACCCTTGGCAAATGTTAAAGCCCAGTTAAGCCTCATCGGATACCGATGAACTATCAAACCTCCATCTGTGCCCGAATCTGGCTTGCGGCGGCTCTCAAATCATCTAAAAACGCGGCAACGATGGGGCTCTTGTCGGACTTCCGCCAGGCAACGCACAAAGGTATCCGTCCTGATTTTGGCGAGATCGGGCGGATGGCGACGTGAACCCGGTTCAGGGTGCGCACGCAACGGGGGATGAGCGATACCCCCAGTCCGCTTTCCACCAGGGTCATCACCGTCGCCATGAAATTGGGCTCGTTGATGATGCGGGGCGAGAAGCCCGCCCGGCGGCAGGTGGCGATCACCTCATCAAACAGGCCGGGGGCGCCCCGGCGATGGAATTGCACAAACGGTTCCCCGGCCAGGCTTTTCAAGCGGATGACCTTTTGCTTGGCGAGCGGATGTTTTTCCGAAAGTGCAATAACAAGCTGGTCGGTATAGACGACTTCTTCCTCGAATTCCGCACGCCGGTTTGCGGGCAGCAGGCGGGAAAAACCCAACTGGATGCGGCCGTCATCGAAGGCGGCCAGCTGCTGGTCGGGATTCAACTCGTACAGTTGCAGTTCCACATCCGGAAACTTGCGCCGGTAGGCCTGCACGAGCGGGGGCAAAATCGGCGCGGATGCCGCCCCGAAAAAGCCGATTCCCAGGCTGCCAACCTCACCACGTGCCGCCCGCAGGGCCAGCCGCTTGGCTTCACCGGCGCGCAATAAAATGTCCTCGGCTTCACGCAGGAAGGTGCTTCCCCCCGCGGTGAGCTGGACGCTGCGATTGTTGCGGAGCAACAGCTTGACGCCCAGTTCCTCTTCGAGGTCAAGAATGGTCTGGCTGATCGCCGGCTGCGCCACATGCAAACGGCGCGCGGCCTCGCTGTAGTTCAGATGCCGGGCAACCGCGACAAAATAACGCAGGTGACGCAGTTCCATGCGCGGCATGCTATCGTAAAATACTATCACTGCAAGAAATTCATACGATTTTCACGATTTATGGAAGCGTGCGATAAAAGAGATGTCAACGGCACGAAGCCGGTGGCACAAACAAAAAATAAAAAATTAAATGAAAGGCTGAATATGAATACCTCACTCGAAAACAAGGTTGCCCTGGTTACCGGCGGAACTTCAGGCATCGGCAAGGCGGCGGCGCTGGCGCTCGCCCGGGCAGGCGCAAAAGTGGTCGTTTCCGGCCGGCGTGAAGAAGAAGGCCGCGCCGTGGAATTGGCCATCAAAAAGGCCGGCGGCAACGCCATTTTTGTGCGGGCGGACGTCAGCCGGGAGGCCGATGTGCAGGCGCTCGTGGACAAGACCGTGGCTGCTTTCGGACACCTGGACATCGCGTTTAACAATGCCGGGATCGAAGGCCAGATGGGGCTTACCACCGATGTGCAGACGGCCGAAAACTTCGATTCGATTTTCAACATCAACGTCAAAGGCATCCTGCTCTCCATGAAGCACGAAGCGGCGGCCATGTTGCGTAACGGCGGCGGGTCCATCATCAATACCTCGTCCATCGCGGGCCAGGTTGGTTTTGCGGGAGGCGGAGTCTATGTCGCCAGCAAGCATGCGGTGAACGGATTGAGCAAGACCGCCGCCCTCGAATTTGCCCGGAAGGGCATCCGCGTAAACACCGTTTCGCCGGGAACGATCCAGACGGACATGATCACGCGCATGGTGGGTGAAGGCGAGAGTGAGACCCGGAAATGGTGGGAAAACCAGCATCCCGTGGGACGTTTTGGGACGGCCGATGAAGTGGCCGCCGCCGTGGTATGGCTCGCCTCGCCGGCGTCATCCTTTGTCACCGGAACCGACATCGCCGTGGACGGCGGTTATACGGCCCAATAATAAAATCATCAATCGACCCATAAAGAAGATTATGATCGACTACCAAACCACCCGTGAACTCAAGGCAGCCCGCGCGAAATACCGCGGGCAAATCATCCCGAAACCGGCCTTGGCCGTCATGGATGCGGAAACCTCGCGGTTGGCCGCATCCGGTCTCGCCACGCACGCCCTCGAAGCCGGCGATGCCGCCCCTGATTTCATCCTGCCAGATGTGCACGGTGAGCCGGTGCGGTTGCAGGCGCTGCTTGATAAAGGTCCCGTGGTGGTTGTTTTCTATCGGGGCGGCTGGTGCCCTTACTGCAACCTCCACCTGCGGGGCTTCCAGCGTCGCTTGCCGGAGTTTCACGAACTTGGGGCAACGGTTGTCGCCATATCTCCGCAGTTACCCGACAATTCACTGTCCACCAGGGAAAAAGACGAACTTGCGTTTCCCGTACTCAGCGATGTCGGCAATAAGGTGGCCCGCCAATTCGGCATCGTGTTTGAATTGAGTGACGGGTTGGTTGAACTATACCGCAAGTCCGGCCACGCGCTGGAAGATTTTAACGGTGCCGACGGCAGCAGAGAATTACCCGTCCCCGCCACCTTCCTGCTGGATGGTGAAGGCATCATTCATCTCGCCCATGTGGATGTGGATTACACCCGCCGTATCGACCCCGACGATGTGATCGGGGTGCTGAGAGCATTCAAACCATCGAAGGTGGCTGTTTAAAAGCGCCCCATACGCGTCAACTTGCGATTTCCATTGGAACAGTGTTAACGTCAGTTTTGTTTTCAAAACCAAATCATTATTTATGACCACAAAAACCAACCAACCAAAAAAGTCACAAAATACCGCATCGCAACCGGAAGAATACGATTTGCTGGTATTGGGCAGTGGAGCAGCCGGGAAGCTTCTTTCCTGGACCCTGGCTCCCCAAGGAATGAAGACGGCCGTCATTGAGCGAAAATATGTCGGCGGTGCCTGCCCTAATATCGCCTGCCTGCCCAGCAAAAATATCATCCACAGCGCCAAGGTCGCCTCCCTGTTCTTCCGCAGCCGGGAATTCGGCATCAGCAAAGATAATTGCCATATCAATATGGAGGCGGTACGCCAACGTAAACGCGACATGGTTCAGGGCCTCATCGAAGCGCATCTGGCCAATTACAAGGCCAGTGGGGCGGAACTGATCATGGGCTCCGGCCGTTTCGTCGGACCCAAGACCATTGAGGTTACCGGAGCCGGTGGGACGAAGCGCCTCCTGCGCGGAAAGCACATCGTCATCAATACTGGAACTCATGCCACGATTGAACCCCTGCCGGGTCTGGCTGAGGCCAAACCCATGAGCCATATCGAGGCGCTCGAATTGGATCACATTCCGGAACATCTGCTCGTCATCGGCGGCGGCTACGTCGGTCTTGAACTGGCGCAGGCCATGCGCCGGTTTGGCAGCCGCGTGACCGTGATCGAACGTAACTCCCGCCTCATTCACCGCGAGGATCAGGATGTCTCAGAAGCCGTGCAGCAACTGTTCAAGGATGAGGGTATTGATGTATTGACCAATGCCCGAATCGCTCGGGTCGAAGGCCAGTCCGGCCAACGGGTGAAACTGCATGTGAACCGGGATGGGGCGGATATCGTCCTTGAAGGTTCACACATCCTGGTTGCCACGGGTCGCACCCCGAATACGAAAGATATCGGCCTGGAGTTGGCGGGCGTGGAATTGACCGGTCGCGGCCATGTGAAAGTGAACGGGCGATTGGAAACCACCGCCCCGGGTGTCTGGGCGGCGGGAGACTGTGCCGGCAGCCCCCATTTCACCCACATCTCTGAAAATGACTTTCACATTGTCTGCGACAATATCCTTGGTGGCCAGCGCGTGACGACCGGGCGGCAGGTGCCATTTTGCATGTTCACGGATCCCGAGTTTGCCCGGATTGGTTTGAGCGAAACGGAGGCCAAGGAACGCGGCATTGCCTATCGCCTGGCAAAAGTCCCCATGGCCGCCGTGTTTCGGGCCAAAACATTGTCCGAGACCCGCGGCTTCTTGAAGGTTCTCGTTGATGCCAAGAGCGACCATGTATTGGGTTTGACCGCGTTCGGCTGGGATGCCGGAGAAATCATGGCGGTCGTGCAGGTCGCGATGATTGCCGGCCTGCCTTATACCGCCCTTCGTGACGCCATTTTTGCGCATCCCACCATGGCCGAAGGGCTGATACCATTGCTGTCAAATGTTCCCCCCACAGCCAAATAGAATGATCAATAAACATAAACAGGTTCCTATTTGGCAGGCGTCTTCGTGAAAGGGTCAGGCCTGGAAAACTGACACCTGCCCCGGGTAATGCGGAAATCCAATCTCAAATTAACTTTCCGTTGCACCCGGCGTGACGCCTCGCAATACTCCGATGATGCACGGCCCCATAAAATTTCTCGCGCTGCCCGTCCTCATGTTTGGGCTCATCTCCCAAGCTCCGGCCGCAACTTCGGCACTCTGGGGCACCAACGGCGAATTGTGGAGCGCCAGCAGCCGGCTGCCGGATTTTTCCTTTGCCGGCTATCATTGCGGCGAGGCGCTCCTGCCGGATGTCCCGCGCGGGGTGAGCGTGAAGGAATTCGGTGCGAAGGGCGACGGCGTGACCGATGACACCCAGGCTTTCCTCGCGGTGCTGGCCAAAGCCAAAGGGGCGGTTGAGGTTCCGCCCGGACGCTATATCATCAACAACATCTTGGAGATCAACCGCGGCGGCGTGGTGTTGCGCGGGGCGGGCGCCGACCGGACCGTTCTGTTCTTCCCCAAGCCGCTGCAGGAAATCAAGCCCCTCTGGAGCGCCACCACGGAAGGCCGAAAGACCTCGGAATATTCTTGGGCGGGAGGTCTGGTCTGGTTCAAGGGCGGCTTCGGTGAACGCGTATTGGCCGAGGTCACGGACGAAGCGAAGCGCGGGGCAAAAACCTTGCAGCTTTCCACGACAAAAAATCTGCACCCCGGCCAGCGCGTTGAGATTTTTGAGCACGACAACGCCGATAATTCCCTCGCCACCAACCTGTATTCCGGCGACCCCGGCAACCCGTCCAAGCTGCTCGGCAGCACCCACGCCTCGCTGGTATGCCGCATCACCAAGATTGAAGGCAACGGGATTTCCGTGGACCGACCGTTGCGTTTTGACGTGGGCCTCCGGTGGCACCCGCAGATCCGTGCCTTTGAGCCGACCGTTTCGGAATCCGGCGTGGAAAATCTCCGGTTTGAATTTCCCAACCAGCCTTACGGCGGGCATTTCACGGAGCCCGGCTACAACGCCGTGGCCTTTTCCGGCGTGGCCGATTGCTGGGCGCGCAACCTGGTCATCTCCAACGCGGACAGCGGCATCTTTCCCGGCGGCGTCTTTTGCACGATGCAAAACATCACGTATGAATCCGCCCGCCAGCCGGATGCCGCGCTGCATTGCACCGGGCATCACGGCCTGAACATCGAGGGCAATGACAACCTGTTCACGGGTTTTGACTACCGCACCCGCTTCGTGCATGACCTCTCCGTGGATCACAACGCCTCCGGCAATGTCATCGCCCACGGCAAGGGCGTGGACCTTTGCTTCGATCATCACGAACGCGCGCCCTGCGAGAACCTGTTCACGGACATCGATGCCGGCGCGGGCACCCGGCTGTGGACCTGCGGGGGCGGGGCGGACCTGGGCAAACATTGCGCGGCGCGCGGGACGTTTTGGAACATCCGCGCCGCGAAGCCGCAAAAATATCCGCCCGCGGCCTTCGGCCCGCCTTCGATGAACCTGGTCGCCGTGCAAACGGACCAGCCGTCCGTTAAAAAAATGGATGGCAAATGGTTTGAAGCGATTGCGCCGGGGGAGATTTTTCCGCAAGACCTGCACGCCGCCCAGCTGGCCAGACGGCTGGGGAAATGATCACCGCATCATCACCAAATCCGGCTGCGCCTCGGAAACACCGGTGCGGGTGCCGTCAAACTTGGCGCGGATGAGGGTGTTGTTGGTGCAGGTGGTGTCATTCACCCGGAAGGCCGCGCCACCGCAGTTGACGGCGATGAGGTTGGTGAAAGCGTTGTAGGTGCATTCCGTCTTCGGCGCCGGTTGCGGGCCATGGTCGGTGTCCATCACGGCATGGGCCATGAAGACGCCGTTGTTACGGCTGTTCTGGATGGAGACAAAGAAAAACTGGTTGTCGCTGCTCGAACGCATGAACACACCCAGGTCATTCGCGTTCAGGACGGCATTGCTGATGACATTATGGTTGAAGCCAAGATCGACGGAGATGCCCGCGCCGGGGTTGTCATGCAGGTTCAAATTAACAAAAAGGCAGTCCTCGGTCTGGTAGCAGGCCAGGCCGTCAAATTGATTATCGTAGGATTCCAGCCCGCTGACCGTCAGGTGCCGGTCGTTGCGCGTGGTGACCAGCCCGCCGGAGCGGCATTGGGTGGTGGTGACATTTTTGACCACCGAATCGCTCACGTCCTGGATGGTGATGCCGTTGTTGCGGATCTCATTGCCTTCGCCGGCCAGGTGCCACAGTTCACGCTGCTGATGGGTGCGGTTGCCATCAATGAACAGGTCGCGCACGCAGAGCCCGTGGACGGCCTGTTTGGGGTTGTTGACCGGTTCGCCCAGGATGAGCACCGGGCAGTTAGCGTCATCCGCCAGCCGCAGGACAGTGGCCGCGCCGGAACCGCGCAAGGTCTGAAAATCGCGGCGCAACACGATGGGCTGGCGGACTGAAATGGGTCCCGGCGGCAATACCACCTCACCGCCGCTTTCGGGCAAGGAGTTGAGTGCGTCTTGGATCTCGCCGCCGGTCACGCCCGGTTGCAACATCACCACGACCGGTTCCACAGTGGATTTGACCGGGGCGGCGGCGCCGAGCATGGGAAAGTATAGTAAACAGATGCAACTGGCGGTAACTCTGACCGCCCTTTCAACACCTAATCCTCTCTGATTGAAGTTCGTTTTCATGACGACCAAGTCCTGATAAACTTTTGCTTCTTCTATATCTACTATCGTCCATTCGACGATTTATTCCACTGGAATCTTCAGTTTTTTCAAAATATTTTTACTTTCACCCCGTCAGACGGACGGGCCCGGACGGAGGTTCCACTTTTTTACACGCGGAAATTTGATCGGCACTTTTTTAAAAACCGTTTATGCTGCGCCTGACTTTTATGCCGACAGAGAAAACATCCACGCCCACGCCCGCCGGACTCGGTTACACCATGCCAGCCGAATGGGAACCGCACGCGGCCACCTGGCTGGGCTGGCCGCACAACGCGTCGGACTGGCCGGGAAAATTCGAGGTCATCCCGTGGGTCTATGGCGAGATGGCGCGAAAGATTTCCGCCGGGGAAAGGATCAACCTCATCATCCGGCACCAGCAGGACGCGGCGTTTGCACGGCGTGTGTTCCGGCACGCCGGCGTGGACCTGCGGAAGATCCGGTTCGTCACGCACCCGACCAACCGCGGCTGGACCCGCGACACCGGGCCCATTTTTGTAAAGCGGAAAGCGAAAAGCGGGAAAGCGGAAACAGCGATTGTTCATTTCCATTTCAACGGCTGGGCCAAGTACGGCAACTGGCGCAAGGACACCCAGGTGCCCCAGACCGCCGCCAAGCTGCTCGGCAAGAAACTTTTCCACGCGGAGCACAACGGCAAGCCGTTCGTCATCGAGGGCGGCGGCATGGAATTGAACGGCCGCGGCACGCTCCTCTCCACCGAACAATGCTACCTCGACCCCAAAATCCAGGTCCGCAATCCCGGCCTGCGCAAAAAAGACATCGAGGGCGCGCTGAAAAATTATCTCGGCGTTACCAACATCTTCTGGCTCCGGGAAGGACCGGTCGGTGATGACACCCATGGTCATATCGATGACATCTGCCGTTTTGTGAACCGCAAGACGCTGGTGCTCGTCCGCGAGCGGAACGGCAAGGACATCAACCATCGTCCGCTGGAAAAAAACTGGGACCGCATCAAGGATTTGCGGCTGGAAGACGGCAGCAAGCCGATCGTCGTGGAACTGCCCATGCCTTCGCCGCTCTATTGCGACGGCGTGCGCCTGCCGGCCAGCTACGCCAATTTCTACATCTGCAACGCCGGGGTCATCGTCCCCACCTTCAACGACCCGAACGACCGCGTGGCGCTGGGCATTCTTGGCGAACTGTTCAAGGACCGTCCAGTCATGGGCATCCATGCGGTGGACCTGGTCTGGGGTTTCGGCTCGCTGCACTGCCTGACACAGCAGCAGCCGGCTTGAGCCCTCATCCGGGTGCCCGGCAATTGTGACAAATAATTAATTTTAAAGGCTTGGCGGCCTCCGATGAATGTCCTCTATGCTTGCCGCACCCTGAAGTTGTGCCGCGGGAAAGCCCCTTGAATCAGAAGCAGAAATTCTTGCCGACCGGCGGCCTGTCCCGTTTGGAACAGGCCGCCATTTCCCTGTTGCTGTTGGGAGCCCTGATCTTTGGGGTGGTCACCGAATGCCGGGCCACGTTGACCAAAAAGCACAACACGGACCTGGGCGTTTATCTGGCCGCCGCCCAAGCGGTGCGGGAAGGCGGCGATCTTTATTCCGCGAGCTACAATTTCGACCACTACATGTACCCGCCCTTTCTGGCGATGCTGTTGGCGCATGTTGTGCCCGCACCGGTCAAATATGGCGTGCCGGCCACGGTCGCTTTCGCGGCCGCCGTCAGCGTCTGGTATATTCTGAGCCTGCTCGCGCTGGCCTGGGCGATTTCAGTGCTGGCGCGAACGTGGTTACGGCCGGCACCGGACGCGGCCACGCCAGCCGGCTCTGGTTGGCGGCCAATCTGGACAATTCGCCTCCTGCCGGTTGTGATCTGCCTTCATTGCCTCGGCCGGGAATTGCAATTGGGGCAGGTGGATCTCTTTTTGCTCGCCTTGCTGGCGCTGGTGATCGCCTGTGCGGCGGGGGGCCGCAGCGGTTGGGCCGGCTTCTGGCTCGCCATCGCGATCTGCCTCAAGGTCATGCCGGTGGTGCTCCTGGTCTACCCGCTATGGCGACGCGACTGGCGCTGGCTGCTGACTTGTGCGGGCGGCATGGTGGCCGGCCTGGTAATCCTGCCCATGCTCATGTTTGGCCCGGCCAAGACCTTCAAATATACCCAGGAGTACAGCCAGACGCTGGTTCTGCCGGCACTCACGGGCAAAGTCACCGACCACTCGCGGGACGGCGAGTTGCTGGATCAAAACGCCGTCTACAACTACTCCATCCTGGGCGTCATTCATAATTTGGAGCATCTCTCCCTGGACCGGGATGACCGGCCCAAAGTCGCCTCGCTGCAAAACCGCCATCTGGCGGCGCTCATCGGTTTGACGTTGTTGCTGGTAACCCTGCTGGCGTCAGGTTTCCGGCGACAGGTTTCCCGCACATCCACGGTGCTTTGCCTGTCGATGCTGACGGTGGTCATGCTGGTCATCAGCCCGGTCTGCCAATCGTATTATTTTGTCCTGTTGATTCCCGTGATCATGGCGGTGATCGCCGTGGATTTGCGCCGAACCGGAACCGCCTTTCCGGGCGCAGGGATTTTGGCTGTCTGTGCGGCTTATCCGATTGCCCAGGCCATCTCGAGCTTTTCACCCCTGCTGCGGGACAGCGGCCTGGTGCTGGCGACGGTGCTGGCGCTTTGGCTGTTGGCGTTGAAAGCGCTCAACCAAAGCCGGCAGACGGAAACGACTGTTGAAGCCTTGCCTGCGGCTCCCAATCCGCTGACAGTTTAATCGCCTGCCCGTCATATTTTTGGGCCGGGTAGTACAAACAGACTACGGTGCAGGGTCTTTACAGCTTCCGCATTCTACTCTAGTGTCGGTCTGAAACCCGATATTAACCACTGGCAAGCAGGCTTCCTCATTCTGCCTGCTTCTCCCGGTGGGCCCTGACAACCCATGAAAACCAACTCCGGTCACCCGCCCGGCTTCACCCTGATCGAATTGCTGGTGGTCATCGCCATCATCGCCATTCTGGCCGCCATGCTCCTCCCGGCGCTGGCCAAAGCCAAGGCCAAGGCGCAAAGCACGCGTTGCGTCAACAATCTGAAGCAGTTGGGCGTGGCCAACCGCATGTATGTGGATGATTTCAACGATCGCCTGGCCTATCCCAACTGGGACGGCAACACCCTCGGCACCGCACCGGCGGGCTGGCTCTACTGGGCAGGCAACCCGATATTGAACGGAACGATTCCGGATCCCTACGACACCGGCACCACCTGGTATCAAAAAACTGCCGCCGCCTATGGAACCGGGTTGTGGTATAGATACGTCAATAACCCAAACACCTACCTTTGCCCGGTGGACATCGCCAGCCTGACTTTCCTCGCGGCTCCGGGAACATCAGTGACTTTGGGCGGCAAGACATACCCGGCCCGGCTTAACAAACTTTCCACCTACGTCATGGACGGTGCGGTGACAGGCTTCCCGAATGGCAACAATCCCCCGTTTAATCCGCCCAATATCGGCCAAACCATCAAGATGACCGCCGTCTGGAGTCCGATGTGTTATCTGATTTGGGAGCCAAATGAATTTTCAGTCACGGGCAATACCGGTGAATACAATGACGGAGCCAACAACCCGACCACTACCGGTGAAGGCATCGGTTTGCTGCATAGCAAACATGGCGGCAATGCGCTGGCCTTGGATGGCCATGTCGACTTCGTGACGACCCTGCTGTACACACAGTATAGCACTGTCGGCAGCGGGCCGGGACCGGGTGGAAAAACCTTTCTGTTATGGGATACCATAAATTCCAACGGGCATTGAAATCCCATCATCGGATCCGGGCATATCCGTGTTCAGCTAGTCCCATTCACCCGTCTGCAGATACGGCTTCAGCTTTTCCTTGAGCGTCTCGCGCCCGCGATGGATGAGCGATTTCGTGGCAGACAGCGAACACTCCAGGATTTCCGCGATCTCCTCGTAGCTCAGTTCGTCCTGGCGGCAGAGCAGGATGGCCGTGCGCTGGTTCTCGGGCAGTTCCGCCAGCGCCTCCTCGATCTTTTTGGCCAGCTCGCCCTGCAACACGTTGTCCGTGGGCAGGGTGACCTTCTTGTCCTCGTATTGCCGCGACGGCTGGTCGTCGTGTTCCGCGTGCGTCTCTTCCAACGACTCGGCGGGATGGCGTGAGCGGCGGCGGATTTCGTTCAGGCAGAGGTTCCGGGCGATGGTGAACAGCCAGGTGGAGAATTTGGCGGTGCGCTCGTAGCGGGCGCGGGATTTATAGACCTGCAGGAAGACATTCTGCGCCAGATCCTCGGCCTCGGTCTCGTCCCGCAGGGTGCGGAAGACGAAATTCATCACCGGCTGCTTGTATTTCTCGACCAGTTCGGCAAACGCCGCGCGGTCGCCGCGCTTTACGCGCAGCATCAGCGTGGCATCCGGGTCGGGGACTTCTGGCATTGTCTGACAAGTCTAACTAACACCGCTCCGGCGACAAGGTTTCGCTGGCGGCAACCCCGCTAAAGCTCTAACTTTTGCGCCCGTGCAGGATCTCCTGAAAAAAATCGAGGCCGCCGCCGCCGCGCGGCTGTCCTTTTCGCCCAACGCCACCCCGGCGGAAAAGCTCGCGCGCTACAAGAATTTCCTCAAGGTCGAGACCCACCGCCTGAAGCTGCTGCACCGCGCCGGCGCGGACGGAATCGTGGTCTGCCGGGGCCGGGCGGCCATCCTGGACGTGCTGCTCCAGCATTTTTGGGAGGCGGCCGTCAGCACGTTGTCGCTCCAGGCGCAGAAGGAATTTCCGCCGATCGCGCTGGTGGCCATCGGCGGCTATGGCCGGGCGGAACTCAACCCGCACAGCGACATCGATTTCATGTTCCTGCACGAGAACCAGGTCGTGGCCGGCAAGCCGCTGCCGCACCTGGCCCGGCTGATCGACGGCGTGTTGTATCCGTTGTGGGACATCGGGCTGAAGGTCGGCTACTCCGTCCGCAACATCGACGATTGCATCAAGGTGGCCAACACAGACATGCAGTCCAAAACCTCGCTCATCGAGTCGCGGTTCGTCATCGGCAACGAACCGCTGTTCAAAAAATATCAAAAAGCGGTCGTGGCGAGCTGCGTGGTGGGCTATGAACAGAAATATATCGCGGCGCGCATCGAGGACCAGACCTCGCGCCGGACCAAGCACGGGAATTCCGCGTGCATGCAGGAGCCGAACATCAAGAACGGCTGCGGCGGCCTGCGCGACTTCCAGAACCTGCTGTGGATGTCCTTCTTCAAATACCGTACCCGCTCGGTGCGCGACCTGCAGGAGCGCGAATTCGTGACCCCGGCCGAGCGCAAGCAGCTGGAGGCCGCGTATGATTTTCTCCTGCGCGTGCGAACAGAGCTGCACTACCACGCCAACCGCCCGCTCGATGTGCTGGGCAAGAACGTGCAACCCGCCGTGGCGACCAACCTCGGTTACAGCGACCGTTCCCCGAGCAAGCGCATCGAGAAATTCATGCGCGACCTGTACACGCACATGCGGAACGTTTTCCTCACCACCCGCACGCTGGAACAGCGCATGGCGCTGCTCTCGCCCCAGCAAACAGGCCGGATCGCCAAGCTGCGCCGGCTGGTGACCGGGTCCAGGCCGCGGAAGATGCCGGAGCCGGTGGACGGCTTCATCTTCGTGGCCGGCGAGATCCGGGCCGCGCACAACCGCATTTTCCGGGATTCGCCGCGCCGGCTCATGCGCGTCTTCCTGCATGCGCAGCAACGGCAGTTGCTGCTGCATCCCGACCTCGCACAGCTCATCCGCAGCCAGCTCTCGCTGGTAGACCGGGATTTTTTGAACGACGAGCACGTGCGCGAAACGTTCCTGACCATCGTCGAGCGGCGCGGCGAGGTGGCCTCCACGCTGCGTTCCATGCATGAGGTGAACCTGCTCGGCAAATACATCCCTGAATTCGGCAAGCTGACCTGCCTGGTGCAGCATGAGTTTTATCACCAGTATGCCGCCGACGAGCACACGCTGGTCTGCCTCGAACAGCTCGACAAGATCTGGGAGGCCAAGGACCAGCCCTACCAGCATTATGCGCCGCTGCTGCAAGGCCTGGAACGGCCCGGCGTGCTGTACCTCGCGCTCCTGCTGCATGATGTCGGCAAGGCGGCCGAGCACGCCCAGGGCAAACATGCGGATGCCAGCGCCGTCATGGCGATGCGCGCCGCGAAACGGCTGCAACTTGACGGCCCGGCGGCAAACACCCTGCGGCTGCTGGTCGAACAGCATTTGCTGATGGCCAGCCTCTCGCAGCGCCGCGACCTCGATGACCCGATGGTCATCAAGAATTTTGCGCGGCAGATCGGCTCTCCAGAAAACCTGAACTTGCTGACATTGCTCACCTTTGCGGATTCGCAGGGCACCAGCGACAAGCTCTGGAACGGTTTCAAGGATTCGCTGCTCTGGCAGCTGCATTCCCGCGCGATGACCATCCTGACCGGCGGCACCGAGTTTGTCCGCGTCGAACAGGAACAGCGCGAGACGTTGCTGAAGGAGGTCCGCAAGCTGGCACCCGAAACCATCAGCGACGAGGAACTGGCCGTGCATTTCGGGTCGTTGCCCCCGCGCTATTTCCAGATCCACCTGGCCGGGGAAATCGATGCGGACGTGGAGGTGGTGCATCGCTTCATCCAGCGGCAGGTGCTGGAGGAGGAGGGCACGCTCACCCCCATCACCCACTGGCGCGATGAACGCGACCGCGGCTACAACCTCGTCAAGATCTGCACCTGGGACCGCGCCGGGCTGTTCGGCAAGATCGCGGGCACCTTCAGCGCCGCCGGGTTGAACATCTTGAGCGCCCAGATCTTCACGCGCACCGACGGCATCGTGCTGGACGAATTTTTTGTGAACGACGCGCGCACCGGCGGCCTGGCCACGCGCGAACAGCATGAAAAGTTTGACCATCTGCTCGCCAAGGTGCTGACCGGCGATGACGTGAACCTGCACACGCTTATCGACCGCCAGCGGGAGCGCAGCACGGCTTACCAGGCCTATGCCGGCGAACGTATGGAGACCCAGATCCGGTTCGACAACGAGGCGTCCGAACTGCGCACGCTGATTGAAATCGAGACCGAGGACCGGCTGGGCCTGCTTTATGCCATCTCTGAAACCTTCGCGGAACTGGCGCTGGACATCTCCGCGGCACGCATCGTCACCGAACGCGGCGCGGCGATCGACAGCTTCTACGTGTGCGAACTGGATGGCCTGAAACTGCTCACGCCCGAGCGGCAGGCGGAGATCCGGAAAAAACTGTGCGCCGCCATCGGCACCTTGGAAGCCGTGCCATGAAACTTAAAGCGGTTGCCAGTGCCCCGGCAGTCTGGTAGAAACTGTTCTCAACAGAGCAGGCGGGTGTGGTTCAATGGTAGAATGTGGCCTTCCCAAGGCTGAGACGAGGGTTCGATTCCCTTCACCCGCTCCATTCATAATCAACGACTTATGAATGTGTGCAGTAAAAGTGCAGTAAATTAACCCTCCAATACAAAGTTTTTTCTCATGCAATTCCCCTGTAAAACGAGGTGCGTTATTGAGGCGGTGTGGGGAACAGAACCGTTAAACCCAAAAAAATTCAGGCTTGTTGAAGAATTTGCGCAGCGCGCGGAGGCAGGCTTGATGGGGTAGTAGCAGTATCGCCGTTGCGATGCGGGAACTTTTCGGAATGAAATCCATTTTGGTCAGTCCGCCACCTGACGAAATCCTGCCAGAAGATCACGCCGCGAAATACGGGAAAACTAGGTAGCCGAAACCACTCCCGTGCCGTCGAATATGAGATGCCGGCGGCAACGGCAAATTCCTTGGCATTCAGCGCCTGGTCCAAGCGGCGTTTCTCCATGACATCCTTTAGCTTGATGCTGCGAAGCTGTTTATCCTGCGGCATATTTACCTCCGGCGTTCATATCTACTGCTTGGTAAAATTGACTGCAACGGCGGTAACGTGAGTTTTTAGCGAGGCCGCGAACCGCCGGTCAACCGCCTTCACAAAATTTAAGTCACATTTCTGAATCTTCCGCGCGACGGCTTGGAGGCCACTGCCCAACAACGTGACTTCTGCCGCGGCAAAACAGATCACCAGCTTTTCGGGTGGTGCATCGGCATTCTTTTCCAGTGCCGGATTGGGAATTGTCTCCGCATACAGCAATTGCGCGTAGGGCAGAAGATAGCTGTGTGCGTCGTCGGCATACACGTTGAGCGATGCCACGTTCGGATCAATGCCGTAACAGGGATTGTCACGCGTGCTAGACACCGATGCTTCGTCCGGGTTGGGGTTTGTGTTCATAGGATATTTTACGTGTTTGTTCGATGCGTTTGCGGGGCGAATGGGATTGCGTTATGCGCTGGCGGAATTGTTTCAGGAAACGATGGCCGAGTTCCATGACCCGCAAGATGAATTTCTGTCGGCTGACATGCGGGACCACTTCCACGGCTGCCAGTCGCTCGCTGGAATGGGTGATATGCGAACGCAGCCGCTCGGTATCATCGGTAAAAACCTGGCAGCGTTCGCGACCGCGCGAGATGCTGACGTAAAATTGCTGCTGATGGACGGCGGCCAGCGAACGGGACGACGCCACAACCAAAACCTCATCCACCGTCTTGCCCTGGGCGGCGTGCGACGTGACGGCGTAGCCATGCGTGAATGTGCGGTAATTTTGAGGAATCACGCGGCCATCGGCCAACACCACGGAATCGCCCTGAATCGCCCGCACCTCGACAAGTTCGCCATTGATAAACCGCTTGCCGACCGTGTTGGCTTGCAGCAACAGCTTGTCACCAGCGGCGACTTTCAATTTCCGTTTCTCCCCCACATCAAACGAGGCGAAGCCTCGACCCAATGGAAGAAAACTTTCAGAGCCATCGTCACGCTGAACTTTGATCGAATCATTTTCGACTGCGACCACCGCGACCGTTTCATCTTTGGCGAAACCAGCCTTCCGCTGGTGAAACCGTATCGCCATGCCGGGATGAAATTGCCGCGCATCTTGTTTTTGGGCTTCCGTCCACGATAACGAATCGAAAACCTCAAATTCTTTTTCTTCACCGGCCAGACGGCCGGACGTTTTCATTGCTGCCCGCACTTTCTCCGTTACCGCCTCGATTTCATTCCAAGTCGGTGCGACCAGCAATGCAGATCGGTTTTGTTCCAACGCCTTTAGGTATGACTGCGCGACCTTGTCATGCAGATTATCGTTGGAAGATTCAGTGATCGCTCCGATGCGTTCCAGTTGGACGAACGCCTCCAGCGTCCGTTTTTGTGCCGCCAGTTCGACCGCCTTGCGATACTCAGCTTTGCGCTGGCGACGGATGCGGGTCAATTGGCCGGATTGAAAATTGGAATGTTGCTCCAGAATCCGCAACGCATCACCACGCACCACCGATGCGTGCTGGCCGGTGTCGCCCGAAAGCACCACACGGGCGTCACGAGCCAGGTCAAACAGCCGCTTCATATCGTCAATGCCGACCGCCCCGGCTTCGTCCAGCACCACCAACCACCGTTCGTCCAGTTTGGGTTTCGTCAGCAGCAAACTTTGCAGTGTCTTCGCCTCGAATCCTTCCTTGCGAAGCACATCCGTCGCCGCTGCCGTCGGCGCGCAAAATAGCGGTTCGATTTTCACTTCGGCGCAGGCGGCAACCAACTCGCGTAACGCCGTGGTCTTGCCCGTGCCTGCCAGACCTCGCAGGCCGGTGATCCGGTCATGCGTGCGGAGGACATGATAAATGGCCCGTTGTTGATCCTCGCCCAGCCAGTCGGCGGGCCGGTAGCTGGGGTGAATCGGCGCAACGGTATCGCAGGCCGCATTGACCGTCTGAATCAAATCCAGTTCCGTTGCCAAAATCTGTGGCGTGGATAATCCACGCTCGGTTTTGACCAGTTGATCCGAATACTTTGCCGCTTCTTTCAACGCCGGCAAATCCAATTCACCCGGATGCTGCGCCAGCGCCACGCCCAACAGTTCATGCTCCGGCACGACCGACTTGCGCTCGAAGACATGGGCGACGGCATAATTCAGGGCTTGGTTTTCCGGTTCAAACCGGCGGACTTGCCGGACAGGTTGAACCGCCGTGGAGAGTTTTTGCAACGCCAGCAATTCATCGGGCTGTAGTTGTGCCAACTGCAGCTCGCGAACCTGAGCAGTCGAAATGCCTTTGATCTTTTTCGCCCGGCTCTGATGCACCGCCAGGGCGATGGCATTATTCGACAATTTGCGCCCCAGTTTTTGTTCCAGTTCCCGAACCACCGCGTCACGTTGCTGGGAGCGTTTGGAAAACCGTTTTAATATCGCATCACTCACGCCCTCGATTTCAAAGCCGTGTTTCGCGGGACGAATGCGATAGCCGATCTGTTGGACGCGCTTCGCCAATTCATTGCGATAAACTGCCGTGCCGTAACGAATCGCGTCATACATTCCGCCCGCCTGTAAAGCCTTCCAGCGCTTTTCCGTTTCATCGAAGGTGGCGTTGAACACGGTGAGATGCGTGTGCAACAGCGGGTCGAGCGCCCGGCTGCTCGTGTGCGTGAACGCGGCGGCGACCAGATTGCTGGTGTTGCGGTCACGTTGATTGCCCTGCTTGCGAACTCTGGTCGCGGCGAAGGTTTCAAGTTCGCGGAACGCTATGCGCGTCGCTTCCTCATGTGCTGACACGAGCCGGTCGTCATCCATCGTCACCGCCAGCACCGAAACCGATTTTGGCGCGGAACAGGTGAAATCGTAAAACACGCGCCGTTGATTGGTTTTTTCCTGACGCAGTGTCAGGCGGTTATCGTCATTCGGATTTTTGTTTTCACACAGCGCGTGAAATTGATCGCGGGTTACTGCCTTGTTTAGGCCAAGGCGTTCCGCGCCCGCGCCGATCCACTGGCCGGGCCGGATTTCACCGGCGGCGTAGTAGTCGTTCTGCGCCAGATGCTCGTCGAAGTAGCTCTCGGCTCTGGCCAGCTTTTTTTGCGCGACGGCTGTGAACATAAAACGCGATGTTAGCGGTTTTTAAAATGGCTTCATGCCTCGTTGGCACAATCGTTAATTTTTCTACCGGTTTTCATTTCCTATTGGCCATTTTGCCTGAACTTTCTCCCGTTGAGTTGTATGTGATACACTATATGCACTTGGCCGATGTTTTTTTCATTCGGCAACCAGTTTGGCTCAGAAAAAGCCCGCTTTTGTGTAATCTTTACATAAAATGAAAAATCTCTTTTTGGCTGAAAAAACGCGTATGTCCGTTGGTTTTATTGAGGATTATCACTTTCCATCCGGCTGAACCTGAAATTTTTTGCAGTTTTCGCATCGAAATTATGCTTGCCTGGCGCTTTGACTGGCCGGGTTTCCTCCGGGCACTCGGAAACCGGCCAGACAAATCGCCGGCAATGCGAACCTAGACGGTCGAGCACTCGACGGGCGTTTTGAAAATCCCGCGACTCCACACCGTTCCGTTCGCTCCGATTTTCAAAACGCCCGTCCAGTGCTGTCCCAAACTTGATTCCGCACCCGGATTATCATATCTATTTCTTGAGTGAAAAAGATGTCCTTCAATCAAATAAAACGGCAGGAGGCGCAAAGCCGCATGGCCGCAATTCGCAGGGCACGCCGCAGTCCGGCGGCAGCCGCAGCAGAACAAAGACGGGCATCACTCGTCGGCAATGGAGCCAAATGGCGCATCACCAATCTCAATGAAGCCGTCCGCGCGATGGCCAAACATTGGGGATGACTTGGAAAGGCCGCAGATCATCACCTGATTTTGACGGTCAAATAGCCTGTTCGCTTGGCAGGAGAAAACCATTCGATGGCGTAGCGTAGCATGGGGCGCGGCCTGGCATCATGATGCTGCTGGAGAAAACCCTCCAGCACAGACTGATTCCGTTTGGAATGAATCGGCGCTTTGACTGGCCGGCTTGCTTCCAGGTATTCAGCAACCGACCAGACAAATCGCCGTGATGGAAACCTAGGCGGTCACGCACTCACCGGTCGTTCTAAAACCGCGCTCAACTCCGCCGTCGTCCGTTCATGCCACTTCCGACCTGCTCCGTTTCGCTGCCGGTTTCAGAACGCCCGGTCAGTGCTTGGCTATTTGCTCATGGACGCATCAATTTGAGGTGTTCAGTCGAACGGAATCTTTGGCGGCTTTCTGGAATTGGAAAGCCGGTCATTTTGGTTAGACACCATCCCCTTATCAAAAAATAAGGGCGGAAGACGAGCAACGGCCGCGCAATTTCCGGGCAATTTCCGCGCAACGTCCGACGCAACATCCGGTGAATCATCCGCGCAATTACCGAGCAACTGCCGAGACGTGTCCGGGCAGTTGGCGGGAAACGTCTCACCAAACTCCGGTGAATGTTCGCGCCAAAGTTCGCACCAAAGTTGGCACGATGGTTCGCAAATGACTTGGTAATTACCGCCGCAGTCCACGCCGCAGTCCGCGCTGCATCCAGCGTGGTATCCGGCGCAGTATCCGCTGAATCATCCGGGCAATTGCCGGGTAACTTCCGAGCAGTGTCCGAGCAGTTGGCGGGAAACGTCTCACACAACGCCGGTGAATGTCCGCACCATGGTTGCCGCAACGGCTCGCAGGCGACTTGGCAATTGCCATAGCAGTCCGCGCCGTAGATCACGCAGCAGACAGGTTGGCATCCACTGAGCAGTCCGCGCAGTGTCCGGCTTGGCGTCCGGGCAACATCCGATGAATCATCCAGAGAATTTCCGGGCAATTTCCGGGCAGCGTCTGGGCGATTTTTGCATGAAACGCGCACCGGCCTGGAACTTTCCAGAGATTTTTCCAGTTTTTCCAATGGCAACGGCTTTTCCGTGGCAAGACACATTCCACGTTCGCGACGAGTCCACAAACATGTCTGCGTCCAGTCCGTGACCGAGACCCCATTTTGTCCGTGTCCGCACATAATCCGCGTTAACGATTTCTCCGCGACCTGACGGTGTCCAGTCCTCAAATTGACCGCGAACACGGTTTACCCATGTCCAGCCTGGACCGCGCACAGTCCGAATTTTTGGTCAGTCCATGGCCTCATCCAGTCCGCGACCGCGACCGCAGTTTAGGACAAATACGGTCCAACCCCCCTCGCCATGTTAAAAAACTTATTCACAGGCTTGGCGTTGGCAGCCAGGGACGGGACCAACTTCGGGCAAGGATGGGATGAATTTTCGGAAAATTCATTTTGTGAATCTTCCGATAGAAATTTAACGTTGAATTTTTCCGGCTTGAAGTAGTAGAAATCTGTTTGCTTTTAACAAACATCCCGGTCACCGCCAAGCGCGTCTGGTGAACGCAGTTTTAAAATGAAATTGCCACTGCGCGACAAATGCTGAATTTTGCCCTCCTTCGCAGGTTTGTGACCGACTCTGGCGATGGGGGGATTAATTGGCGTCGGGACCTTGGACGAAATCATTAGTCTTTTTGGCCTGAAATAATTTTGCTGGGACGAAAGGTTCAGACGTCGGTGAGAACGAGGTGTTTTCGATCTGCTTAATCAAGCTGTCAGAGCAGGAAGAATCGCTGCTCCAACCAGCTGATTTTGATGAATCGGAATAGTCCACATAGGACACATTGTCGGCTGAATTTTTTTTATGCATTTTCGTGCCTCCATCCATCAAATGAACGCTGGTCTTGAATTTGATTTAACGGTGCTCCAGGCATGTTGATTCGGTTCAACGTCCCTTCGGTGGCAAAATAGTCGCTGCCGCCAGTTGTGCTCTCAATCAAGCCGCGTTTCAGGTTGTAGTTCACTGTAGGTTTGACTCCCAAATAGGTGTTCGGATCAAATTTTGTCTTAAAATCTAACTCGACGGCTATGTCGTCGTAAATCGTTTTTATCAGTTTGTACAACTCATCGCTCGGCTTTTCGGCCGGTAATCCCATGGCTACGGATTCACGGCGATGCAGTGTGTAGTCATGGCTGCCAGACTCACTGCATAAAAACTTAACGATGGCCTCGATTTTAGGCTTATCCTGCATCTGGTTGGAAAGCAACTTCCGGGCCAGCATTTGGATTTGGCTCTTGGTGCGATGGACTTGCCCCAGGACCAAGGGATGAACGTGGTCTGCCAATTTCATGATCACCGAAGTCAACCCTTCGGCTGATTTTATGCCGGCCCCTTCTTTGCAAAGCTCAATGAATCCATTCACTGATTCAACACTGACCGGAAATTTTGCGTTGTTGGAGGCGGCGGGAATTATGGGGTTGAGAGCCGTGGTAATGCTGGGGTCGATGGGGCCAATGGTGGCCTGCTTGGTCATCACAATCCTGTTCGCGCCCAAGCAGATCAGCGTCCCCGCACTGTGCGCCTTAGAGGGGACAACGACTTCAAACTCGTCGCAAAATTGCCGGATTAGATTGACCAAGCTCCACGCCGTCAGCGTAGAGCCCCCACGCGTATATAAATAAAGGGAAATCTTCTTCTGGACACCAATCAAATCCAAATGATTCGTGAACAAATCATAGACTTCAGGATGAATCTCGGTTTCTAATCCCGGCCGGTCACTTGTGATGTATGCAATGACGCGGGAACTTCTGTCTTTTTCCAACTCGGCATATTTTGCCTTCCGATGTGTATACATTTTTACCCTTAAATGCTTTTGTGGTTTGGAACGCCCGGACATAACTATCAATTTTATTAATCATGCGCAAGGTTTTTCAAACTCTGCCGCGCCACTCCACCACATAGATTGACGCGCCGCAAATTCCCAAGCAAACTGCCACGCACAATGTCCAAACGGTTTTTCACCAATGAAGGCGAGAACACGCTGCTGAAAAAATTTGCCGGCGTGTTCACCCATAACCCTGACATTGAAAGGTTTGACGCGCTTGTTGGTTATCTGCGCGCGTCCGGTTATTTTGCTCTCCGGCCCCATCTGGAAAAAGTCCCGCTCATCCGCATCATCGTCGGGATTGACGTGGACACCGAACTGGCCCGCCACCATCGCAAGGGGCTGCTCATGCTGGGTGACGCCGATAAGACCTTGTCATTCGTTCGCGCCAAACTCGCGGAGGACGTGCAAGGAGCGCCCTACCGGCGCGAGATTGAGGAGGGCATCCGCCAGTTTGTTGCTGATGTAGCGTCGAAGCGCGTCGAAATCCGGGCGCACTCCACCAAAAAGCTCCACGCCAAGCTCTACATATTTCTGCCGACCGGCTTTTGCGAACACAAGCCGGGCGCGGTCATCACAGGCTCGTCTAACCTTACTGCCGCCGGTTTGGGTGTCGAGGATGCCGCCAGCAACTACGAGTTCAACGTCGTGCTGCATGACTACGACGAGGTTGTGTTTGCCAAAAATGAATTCGAAAAGCTCTGGGGCGAAGGTGTCTCTGTTCTGCCGGAGGCGGTCAAGGGTGTTGTGCGCGAAAGCTACTTGCGCGAAGACCTCACGCCGTTTGAACTTTACATCAAATTTCTCATCGAATACTTCGGCCCGGCCATTGATTACGACCCTAATTCCGAACGTGATATGCCCAAGGGCCGCAAGGCGTTGAGCTATCAGGGGGACGCCGTCAATGACGGCTGGCTCAAATTGCAAAAACACGGCGGTTTTTTTCTCGCCGACGTTGTCGGCTTGGGCAAAACCGTTGTGGCGACGCGCATCGCCAAGAAATTTTATTATCATAACGGGTTTCCCAATCATCGCTCCCGTATTTTGATCATCACGCCGCCGGCCTTGCGCGAAAATTGGGAAACAGAAATGGAGATGTTCGGTCTGGATGATGCCGTCAAGATCATCAACAACGGCAGCCTGCATAAAATCCGCGACCCGGAGAAATACGACCTCATCATCATCGACGAGGCGCACAAGTTTCGCAATGACACCGCCGACGGTTACGACCTGCTCCAGAAATTGTGCAAGACCCGCACCAAACATCGTTTGCCTGATGACGAGTTTGCCCGGAAAAAAGTTATCCTGATCTCCGCCACGCCATTGAATAATCGCCCCGCTGACATCCGCAACCAGGTCTTGCTGTTTCAGGACGGCAAGGATTCCACCGTCATCGGCAACCTCCAGCATTTTTTCGCGCAGCGCATCAAGGAATATCAGGTCGCAACCAATCCGTTGAAGACGCCCGACCGGCAGGTGGCTCATGCCGCTGTCGCACGCATCTACGAACTCATCCGCGAGCAGGTCGTGCAACCGCTCACCGTCCGCCGCACGCGGACCGACCTCGTCGAGGATAAACGCTGGAAGGCCGATCTGGACGCGCAGGGCATCATTTTTCCCAAGGTGGAAAAACCCACGCCGATTCTTTACCAGCTTGATGATGGCCTCGGTGTGCTATACGACCGCACCATTCAACTGTTGGCCTTCCCTGACTCCGGCGGTCTAACCTACAACCGCTACCGCGCAATCGCGTTTCTCTCCACCCTAGAGCTGAAGCAGAAATACGAACGTGCCGACCTTGTTGCTACGCAGTTGGCGCGCATCATGAAGACGATGCTGGTTAAGCGTCTGGACAGCAGTTTTATCGCGTTCAAAAAAAGTCTTGGCCGGTTCCGCGATGCCACGCAGGCGATGCTCACCATGTTCGAGCGCGGTAATATTTACATCGCGCCCAGCCTGCATGTCTCGGATTATATTTTAGAAGACCGCGAAGACGAACTTATCGCGGCCATCGCCGAAGCCAGCGAAACCGACCCAACGATCACCGCTTGCACGCCCAAAGATTTCAAACCCGAATTTCTCGACGGTTTGAAACACGACGGTAAAATTCTCGACGAGTTGGTTGCAGCCTGGGAACAAGTCCAAGCCGATCCAAAATTGGATGAATTTCTTTCCTGCTTACGCGGCGAGGGCAGCCGTCCCAATCTGCTCACCAAGCCGTTCAATGAAACCGGCAAGCTGGTCATTTTTTCTGAGGCACGTGACACCACGCGCTATTTGACGGAAAAACTCAACGCTGCCGGTTTCGGCCCGGTGCTGACCGTGGATTCCCACAACCGCAAAGACGAAATGCCCAAGGTCCGCGCGAATTTTGACGCGAACGTCGCCATTGGCGATGCCTCCAACCGTAGGGATGATTTCCACATCCTCATTTCCACAGAAGTCCTTGCCGAAGGAGTGAACCTCCATCGCGCCCATGTTATTGTGAATTATGATACGCCGTGGAACTCCACGCGCCTCATGCAGCGCATTGGCCGCGTCAACCGCATTGGCAGCACTGCCAAGGCCGTCCACATTTTCAATTTCTACCCCACCACCCAGGTCGATGATGACATTGATCTCCAGCGCAAGGCGTTTCTGAAATTGCAGGCGTTCCACACCGCGCTCGGTGAGGACAGCCAGATTTATTCGCCCGACGAGGAAGTCGACAACTTCGGCCTGTTTGACCGCGCCATTGAGGAGGAGCGTGACGAACGCCTCCGGTTCCTGTCCGAGTTGCGGGATTTCAAGGACGCGAACGAGGATGATTTCCGCAGGATTCGCAATCTCCCGCTTCGTGCCCGTTGCGGTCGGTGTGACGCAACCCAGACCGGCCACACGCTTGCTTTCATCCGCGATGACCGTCGTGATGCTTTTTATCGCATTGCTGCTGAACTTCAGGAGATTGGTTTCGTCGAAATGGCCCGGGCTTTCCGTGCCGAAGTTTCCGAATCGGCGGCCCCGTTGCCCGCCACGCACCATGAACAGGTGCTAGACGCGTTGGAGGATTTCCGCACCAAGCTCGCCGCCGATGCCGTGCGTGAACGGGCCGTGGACCACACCGCCGGTCCCAATGAGCAAAAGGCCATGCGTCTGCTGGCTGCCGCGCAGGGGATGCCCAACGTCTCCGCTGCCGAAAAAGCCCTGCTCGTCGCCGCCCAGCACGCCATCCGCGTTGCCAAATTTCAAGATCTGTCGCGCAAGCTCAACGCGCTCCAAAAAGCTGTCGTCAAAAAACCGGTCACCACCGCCGCGCTCCTGGACAAGCTTTTGGAGATCATTCGCTCATACCCGCTTGATGTGGCCGAACCGGATGCCGATGCGTCCGAAACACCTGTCGTTGACCATCGGTTTATACCGCATATCATACTGTCGGAATCTTTCACCACGAAATGAATTTAGCCGACTGCCAGGCCCAGTTTCAAAAAAAGTATTCACTGGAAAACTGGCGCGTCCTGTTGCCGCAATTGTTGCCCGGCGTCGCGCTCTTTGCGCAACCCCAGGATTATCCGTTGACCAATGACCGTGAGCGTAGCATCGCCACTGCCCGCCGCCAGTTCGGCGCGGCCACGCTCGCCGATGGCAAGCGCATTGCTTTTTACGAGATTGATGTCGCCGCCAAGGTGGACTTGCTCCGCAACCGCGTCGCCCTTCGCGAGATCGTCGCCCGCTGTATTGACGAAGTCAGCGCGCACACCGTGCTCGCGTTTTTTGTCCATCCCGACAAGCCCGTTTACCGCCTGACCTATGCCGCCAAGGAAAGTCGGGTCGGTGACGACCTCAAAATCCACACCGGACAGACCGCCACGCGCCGGTACACCTACGTGCTGGGGCCGGGTGAAAGGCGCCGCACCGCCGCGTTGCGGTTGACTGCGTTATCCGAAAAGCGCGACACGACCGGGCTGAAGGAGGTCACCGACGCCTTTTCCGTCGAGAAGATCAACCGCGAATTTTTCGACACTTACAAGTCGCACTACCAGAAATTTTGCGACCATCTGCTCGCTGGCGACGCACCGGCCAAGGTTTTCAAACTGCCACTGCGGGGTCTGGCGGATGAAGCCCGCGACCACACGCTGAAGCCGGTGCGCGACTTCGTCAAAAAGCTGTTGGGCCGCCTTGTCTTTCTTCATTTCCTCCAGAAGAAAGGCTGGTTGGGTTGTCCCGCTAATGTGACCCCTTGGAAAAACGGTGATCCTGATTTTCTCCGCCAGCTTTACACCACCGCGCCCGTCACCGACCTGCAACGGTTCCATTCCCGCCGCCTCGTGCCATTGTTCTTTGACACGCTGAACCGGCGGCGAAAAGATGATTTATTTTCCATCACCGGCACCCGCGTCCCGTATCTTAACGGCGGTTTGTTTGAGCGCGATTTTGACGGCGTGGAGCAGATTGATTTCCCCGCGGAATTGTTCCACGACGTGCTGGAATTTTTCGGCCAATACAATTTTACCATTGATGAGAACGATCCTGATGACCACGAGATCGGCATTGACCCCGAGATGCTCGGGCACATCTTTGAAAACTTGCTGGAAGATAACAAGGACAAGGGCGCTTACTACACGCCCAAGGCCGTCGTCCAATACATGTGCCAGCAGAGCCTCATCCATGCGCTCATCGGCCATTTTCCAAGTGACCCCGTCGCCCGCACCGAAATCGAAAAGCTCATCCGCACCAAGGAACCCATTGATGCCCGTCAGGATTCCTGGCTCGCCCGGCATGCCACGCAGTTGACCAAGGTTCTTGAAGATCTTCGCATCTGCGACCCCGCCATTGGTTCCGGCGCGTTTCCCATCGGCCTGCTTCAGGAGATTTATTGGACCAAGCTCGCCATAAATTCCGGCCTCGACCGCGCCAAGGCCAAGCGCGATATCATCCAAAATTCCATTTTTGGCGTGGATATTGACGCTGGCGCCGTGGAAATCGCCCGGTTGCGTTTCTGGTTGGCGCTCATCGTTGAGGAAAAGAGCCCCGTGCCGTTGCCCAACCTCGATTACAAGATCATGCAGGGTAATTCCCTGCTGGAAAGTTTTGAGGGCATTGACCTGAGCAATCTTACTGGCAAACAGCGCAAAGCCATCCAGTTGATCGGCACGGAGCAGACGGAACTGGGCCTCAAGACCGTCTCCACCGAACTGACCATCGAGTTCGCCGAGGGCAAGCAAGCCGAGATCACCAGCCTCATCGGCGGCTACTTTGGTCAGGACGATCTGGAGCTGAAACAAAAGTTGCATGGCGAGATTGATGACCTCGTGCTTGGCCACATTGAATACAATCTGGATTTGCATGAGGAACGGATTGAGGCGGCGCTCGATAATGCCCGCAAGGAACTCAAACGCAAGCAGGCACGCGCCCGTGGCTACGAACCTACCAAGCGGGAGGCCGGCCGCATTGCCGAACTGGAAGCACAACTGGCTGAGGTGGACCGCAAGCGGGCGGCACTGGCGGAATTGCAGGAAAAACCGGAACGACCATTCTTTCTCTGGCACCTGTATTTCCAAAATGTGTTTGCTCGCGGCGGGTTCGATATCGTCGTAGCCAATCCGCCTTACGTCCGGCACGAGGCAATCAAGGATCAAAAGGCCGCGTTGCAAGCCGCGCCTTACGAATGTTACGACGGCTTCGCCGACCTGCTGGTTTATTTTTACGAGCGTTCGGTAAAACTACTGCGTCCCGGTGGCGTGCTGACTTTCATCACCTCAAATAAATTTTACCGCGCCGGTTATGGCGAGAAACTGCGCGGTTTTCTTGCCCGTGAACTAACCCTGCACCGGCTGATTGATTTTGGCGACGCACCCGTGTTCGAGGCCATCGCCTATGCCTCCATTCTCGAAGGAACACGCGCCGCGCCGTCTACTGACGCCTCGGCACGGATTTACACTTGGGGAAAGGGAATGCCCCTCGACAGTATTGCCTCCGTAATTGGGTCGCACGGCCAGCCAATTCGCCAAGACGAGCTCAAGCCAGACGGCTGGCGGCTTGAATCACCAATAGTGCTTCGTCTTCTCGCCAAACTCCGCGCAAACGGCACGCCGTTAGGTGAGTATGTGAAAGGGTGTTTGTATTATGGAATCAAGACCGGCCTCAACGCAGCATTTATTGTAGATCGCGCCACGCGCGACCAGCTCATTGCCGAGCACTCCTCGTCGGCACAGCTTTTGAAGCCTTGGCTTAGGGGACAAGATATTGACCGCTGGCAGATTTCCCCCTCAGACCTTTGGCTGATTTTTCCGCCCCGAGGAACGGACATCAACAAATACCCTGCTATCAAAGGCTATTTAAATAAATTTAAGGAACAACTTTCACCAGGAGTTGACGGTGGCCGAAAGCCTGGCGATTATGAATGGTTCGAGATACAAGACAATGTTGCATATTGGCGTGAGTTCAAAACGCCAAAAATTGTCTTCCCAGATATTGCCAAGAGTTCTGAATTTGCTTGGGACAGTGGTGGCCATTTTGTCGGCAACACCGGCTATATACTTCCAACGCAAGATAAGTGGCTGCTCGCTGTTCTCAACTCATCGGCAGTTTTCTGGTTTTACCTCAATGTTAGCAACTTCATCCGGGGCGGGTATGTGCGGTTTATTAGGCAATATGTTGAAACCATTCCCATCCCCACCACGACCGCTGCGGACCATACGGAGTTAAGCGCCCTCGTTGACCATATCCTTACGGCGAAGCGCGCCGGAGACGAGGAGACGGTGCATCAGTTAGAACACGAAATTGACGCGCACGTTTTCCGGCTCTACGCCCTCACGCCGGAAGAGATAAAGCTGGTGCAGTCCGTCCATGTCGAATCGGTTTCCGACAACCCGAAGTCCAACCTGTTCAACCGCGAGCAGCCCGAACTCAAAGCGGTGTCACCTTACTTCACCAACGCTGATCGCACCGCAATTTACGACCGGGTACTGACCGAACTCAAAGCGTCGTCCCCCTATTTCACCACCACCGCCATCACCCGCCGCGCACAGGAGTTGGATCCTGAAATCAACCTCGACTCTTTGGCTGTGTATCTCTCTGGGGTTACGGCCAATGGTTTGGTTCATGATGCTGGTCGCGGCTGGTATTCCGGATTGAGCAATCCCGTGCCGCTGGATGCCAAGCCGGTCGTCAAACTCATCCGTGCCGTCGAAAAGGCGTTCCCGCTGCTGGAGTTCACCGTCTGGTCCACCGCGCAAATCAATCCCTGGATGCACCACCTGCTCGCTCAGCCTGTCACGTTCCTTTACGCCCCGGCGGACACCCTTGAATCCGTCGGCGACACCCTCCGTGAACAAGGCTGGGAAATCGCCCTCGACCCCGGCAAGAAGGAGGGATCGAAACTGGTTCGCCCCGGCGAGAAAATGCTGGTCTTGCGCCCCACCCATTCCAAACAGCCCGCCCCGGCTGGGCGGCAGGCCAAAATCGAGCAAATCTTGGTGGATTTGCAGCTCGAAGCCGGGCGCTTGGCGCTCATGGATACCTCCGAAGCCCAAGGTGTCATTCGGGCAATTTTGGGCCAATATCTTGTGCAAGTGGCTGAAATGAAGACCTATGCAGACTTTAGAACACTTAAGTTAAATGATTTAGAAGCACTTAACTAAATCCAATTAGTTTAATAATTTGGAGATGATTAATAGGTAAAAATCTATGTTTTCACCGGGGCTATTGACGGCGGGGGCACTGCAAAAGCAGGCGAAAACTCTGGGCGGTTGCAACCAGGATATCTTGGAACGCAGCCTTTACGCCCTCACCCTTCTGGGGCATCTGGCAGATACCAAAATCCCCTTCATTTTTAAGGGCGGCACCAGCCTGCTCCTGCACCTGCCCGAAGTGCGCCGTCTTTCGATTGATATTGATATCGTCTGCGGTGAAAAGCCGGCGGTGATCGATGCGGCAGTGGCGCAGATTGGCAAAAAAACACCGTTCATCCGGTCCGAGGAACACGTTCGAGATCATTTTATCAAGCTGCCGCAGCGCCGGCACTTCAAGTTTTTTTATCGTTCTGCGATCGGCGGCCAGGAAGTTCCCATCTTGTTGGATGTGGTGGAGGAGTCGCGGATCCACCACCAGCTGACAACCCGCCCGATTCAAACGTCATTCATCAAGCCGGACCGCGAGATCATGGTTCAGCTCCCCACCTTGGAGAGCTTGTTGGGGGACAAGTTGACGGCTTTCGCGCCCACGACCGTCGGTGTGCCGCTACGTAAATCTGATGGTCAGCCCGGCGATGTCATGCAGGTCACCAAACAGTTGTTCGACATCGGCGTGTTGTTCGGGGCGGCCACAAATTTCAATGAAGTCGCCTCCACCTATGACGCCGTACAGAGACTGGAATCGGAATATCGTCCGACCAAACCCAGCCGCGAGGCTTCGCTGGCGGATACCTTTCAGGCATGCCTGGCGACGACCGCATCAAAGACACGCGACGTGGCGGCTTACGCGGATGCGCCGCTGTTGCAGAGCGGATTCCAAAGTTTGCGCGGGCATTTGACGTGGCCCGGATTTGCGGCGACTCAAGAACCGAAGCGTATCATTGCCGCTCGAACCGCTGTTTTGGTTGCTCATCTGCGTGCTGGTGTTCCATTTGATTTTGCCGCCCATCGCTTCACCGGCAGCACCGAACAAATCGAGACCGTCCGTGGTCTCACACTAAACGGGACGTCATTGGCTTGGCTAGACGGAATGCGGGCCGTCAATCCGGAAGCTTATTATTATTGGCATCGTGCCATCCAGCTAACCCCGCCTCCGGCCGCTTGATGCTGAGCATGACAACGACAACAATGACGATGATGATGACCACCACCACCACCACCGCCGCCGCCGCCACCAAGACGATAACGAACAGGAGTCAGTGTGCGGTAACAATTTCAAAAATAAGGGATTAAAATCATGTTCACCGTCAAGGCTACGAAAGAGTTCATCGGCGGATTAGAAAAACTTCGGGACGCCGAAGCGCGGAAAGTTAAGGCGGCAATGGTAGATGCAAGTGTGTCGGGCAAAATTTATTTGCCACCGTCGCGCCATGGGGAAGATCGTATTCCCAATGTGGAAAAATATATGGTCAGCGACGGTGACCGGTTGGTGGTGCAGATGATTGATCCCAAAAACAAGGTTCGCATTTTTTTATTCGTTGGCACTCACGACGAAACCCAAAGATGGTTGGATAGTCATGGTGGCTATCAGTGGGTGGAAAAAAAGTCAGACTCAAAAATTGAGTTTGTCCAAGTGACCGATGCTATGCCTCAAATACCTCAATCGAACACGCCGGCACCGGTCGCCAAACCGGACCCAGCTTCATGCCCAGTGAATGCGATGGAAACGCCACCACATAAGCCCGGCCCGCTGCTGGGATTTTTGGAATCAGAAGATTGGGGTGGCTTGGCGCTCCGAAACGAGACCAAGGATTTCCTCACCACCGTGGATCAGCAATTCATGCTGACCCGCGAGCAGGAGGTCTTCGATAAATTGCCAACCTTGGAACCCGACAAGCGGGCCAATCTGATTTATGACATGCTCTGCCTGGCCGCGAAGGGTGATTATGAGGGTGCGAAACAACGGCTGGCGCTGCATAAAAACGAAGCTCGCGTGGTCGAGGGTGAGCAGTTGGCGGCCGCCATGGAGCAGCCAATTAACAGCGAGGACATAATCACTTTCGACGACGCAAACACCCTTCAAGAATTTGTGAAAAAGGGTGGGACCATCTCGGAATGGATGTATTTTCTCCATCCCAGCCAGAGCGATTTGGTAAAACGTGATTTTAATGGCCCAGCCCGACTTCGTGGCATATCCGGCAGCGGAAAGACTTGTGTGCTACTGCATCGTGCTCGCCGCCTTACCAAGCTCTATCATGAGCCGGTTCTAGTGGTTACCCTCACTGAAAGTATGCGGAAACTTTTGGATTCTCTTCTCGACGATCTGTGTGGTGTGGAGCGGCATTTGATTGCCGTGGCCACAGTTAATTCTACGATCCGGGCCGTGCTTGAATCGTCGTATGGTGAGCGGATGGAAATCATTCGGCTCACGGATTCACAAGAAGACAAGCTGCTGGCGGACAGTGTGAAGTTTATTCGCAGCAATGCTGGTTTTGCCGAAACACCGTTCCGTCATTTTAATTCGATTGATCTGAATCGCTTTATCCGGGACGAATTTGCATTTGTTCGCAGTCGCCTGATTCCGGCCGATTACCAGAAGTATATCGAAACGGATACCTTCCCGAGACGAGGACGGGGTCTGGCGTTAATCCGAAAAGCCCGTGAAGTGGTTTTGCAAGGATTATACTATTTTGAAACCGAACTGGATAAGCTGAAGGCTGCGGACGGTGAGGCCATCACGCAGGCTGCGCGCAGCCTTGTTGCCGACCCTAACAACAAAACGAAACGTTACCGTTCGGTCTTGGTTGACGAGGTTCAGGATTTGAGCCAGTTGGAACTGGAAATCATGGCCAACCTGCTGACCAATCAGGGTGAGCCTGTCCGGTCAGTCCCAAATGGATTTTTCCTGGTGGGTGACGGCACGCAGACAATCTACCGCCGCGGATTTCGGTTGGTGAATGCCGGGGTTGCGATTATCGGGCGAAGTTATTATCTGAAGAAGAATTATCGCAACACCATGGAAATCCTTCAGGCGGGCTACGCTTTGGTTTCACACTATGAATTTGCCGACTCTGATGAAAGCGAACTGGTTCGGCCATTGGAACCTGACTATGCGTCACGACGCGGTGCCAAACCGACATTGGTTAAATGCCGCGATACGGATGATGAAGCCGCCTATGTTGTGGCCACTATTTGTTTGCTCTGCGCCAATTCAGTCAAACCTGGACAGATTTGTGTCATTGGTTGCAATAAAACAGTTCGGGATGCCGTAAAACAGCTCTTGAGTGATACCGAGCTGCCCTTTATTGAGCTGCGTGAGGACGTTAAAGTGGATAGTCAGAACATCAAGATTTCCACGATTGAATCCGCCAAGGGGCATGAGTTTCACACAGTTTTCATCGCCGGCCTGGTCGAGGGAGTGATGCCACCCAAGGGCACTGATGAGGCCGAAATTCCCCGTGAAGTTGCACGCCTTTATGTCGCCATGACCAGGGCACAGGATTTTCTGCATCTTTCTTATTCCTTTACACCGGCCTTCCCAGCCTCGCGTTTTTTGCTCCACTTTCAAGAACATTGCGAAGAAAAAGCATATTTTAACGGCCAACTTCGCGATCTATAGCCCACCACCAAAGCCAAACTAATCTATGCAACGTAACGCTGCCATCACGCATAAGACCACCACCAAAAGTATTTTGGACCTCCAAAACCTTTTTGACCATGGTCACCTGAATCTGGAACCGGGGTTTCAGCGTCAATCCGTCTGGAACGAGAGGGATCGCGCCAAGTTGATAGACAGCATTTTGCGCAATTATCCGTTGCCCGCCATTTTTCTCTATAAGCGCGAAGAGGAAGGCAACCTGGTTTTTGACGTGATCGATGGCAAACAGCGGCTCGAATCCATTTTCATGTTCATGGGCGCGATGCGGGGGAAGTATTGGACCCGTACGCAGTTGCCCGACATGGAATCTGTGGAATGGATTGATTGGGCGCATTTGCGCCGACGTGGCAAACAGCACCTCATCACCGGCTATGAAATTCCCGTCATCGAGGTGGATGGGGAGATGGGTGACATCGTTAGTGTGTTCGTCCGGATCAATTCCACTGGTAAGGCTCTGACGCAACAGGAGAAACGGCACGCCCGCTATTGCGACAGTCAGTTTTTGAAGGAGGCTTCCCGTTTGGCCAACCGGTTCGAGCATTATTTTACCACGAACGGTATTTTCAGCAGCGGCCAACTGAGCCGGATGAAGCACGTCGAGTTCATATGCGAACTCATGCTGTCACTGGTGCAGGGCGATGTGTTGAACAAAAAGACCGCGCTGGACCGGGTCATGGCCACGTCCTCATTTGACGGCCGGCAGCTGAACAAAGCCTCGCGCATGGTCACCACCACGCTGAACCGTATCCGCCGCATGTTTCCGCACCTCAAGGCGACGCGGCTGCGCCAGGTAACAGATTTTTACAGCTTGGCGGTGTTGATTGGGAAATTTGAATCGGAGGGGATGATCCTCACCGACCGGCGCCGCAATCGCCTCGCATGGGATCTGTTGCAAGCCTTCGTGACCCGGGTAGATGAGGTACGGGAGTTGCAACGCAAGGCCAAGGGGGCGCGGCCGGATCAGGAGCTTTACCGGGATTATTTGCTGACGGTGTCACAGATGACCGACGACGTAAGCCAGCGCCGTAAGCGCGAGCTCATTCTGCGCGGGATATTGGAAAGCCTGTTCACCAAGCGGGATGGCCAACGCGGGTTCACTGCCGAACAGCGCCGCATCATTTGGAATACGTCTGTCAACCGTACCTGCTCCCATCCGGGCTGCAATCGCAAGCTATCTTGGGACGATTTTACAATCGACCATATCAATCCGCACAGCAAAGGTGGCCGGAGCCAGTTGGAAAATGCGGCGCTCATGTGCCGGGAGCACAATTCCGCCAAGGGCAACCGCCGCAGATAAGAAGCCGGCGAGAAGGGCATTCTCATGCCGCCCACCTTACCGGTCGCGGGGTTGTTGGGGATTGCTTTTTTCATAAAACTGCACGAGAAAAGTGGCGGCGTGACAGATTTAGGTCGTTTTTTTTGGAAAACTGCGGGAATCAAGTTTCTTAAACTGCTTAACATCAAACGCTTGTAGACATAGCGCTTTTTCCGGCGTTCCTTGATAAAGGATAGGTTTAATATACTATGGGCAGCGTGACATTACCCTTGGATTTAAAGCAGTATATCGGCCCTGAAGAGATTCTGACTTCCAGCCAGCTGGTGGAACGGGTCACCGCCAATAAAATGGCACCGCCTAGTGCACGTCAGCTGATCCGCCGTAATTCCGAAGCTCAAGGTATCTGGCGGTCCCAACACCTTGTTTTGCCCGGAGGCGGTCGGTTGTTTTGTCATGCTGGATTTAGACGGAATGACAGGTTTTTTACTACCATTTTGCCGGTCCTCGATGAGTTCCGGCCCGGAATCGCCCGGCTGGTTCGTGCTGTGATGGCTGAAAGCGTTGTTCTATATCCCCGTGCCGAACAGCTGTTGGCCTCACCGGTGATTCCAGACAATTCAAGTTACCCCTATTCCGGTCATGACATCGATGCTCTGACCGAACTGGGTTTGGGACGTCTGGAAGCCGATGACAGCGTCCTGAAACGCTTCTCTGCTGACAGCCTTGATCTCGCCACCTCACACGCTCTGGCCATCCGGTCCAACGCAAGGTTTTTGGCTGAAGTCGCCTTAGCTAGAATCTTGTTTGAACAATTGCGGCATCAAAACGTGATCTCCTGGAATAAAAAGGCCATGCCGGATAAGGCCGCCAGCCTGGTCAGTTTTAATAATTTCCTTTTTTCCGCCACGGGTTTTTCGTGGTTGCGGCCGATGTTGCGTTTTAACAAATCAGAAAAGCCCAAGGCGACTCCGGCCGTGCTGGATGTCATCGCCAAGCTTTGTGAGGTTTATGATGTCGATTCTTTCGCTGAGCGGATTCAGCGCGCCGGGCAGAATAAAAATTCCAAATTGGCCATTTTAGGGATTATTGCCGCATTTGATTTTACCAAAGCAGCCTGGAAAAAGGCCAAGGCAGAGGGGTATGTCGCGATCAATCTCCGGCAACATTTTGGAGACGCGGCGTTTGAAGCATTGGTGGTGGTTCAAGAAATATTGAAGAATGTTGCCGGCGAGCCGGCAAAAGCAAAAGACGAGGATTATCAAAAATTGGCCGACACGTTGGAGCAGCTGAAATGCAATCCGTATGTGGTGGACTTGAGATCGCTGGGCTTTGAATCTGTTTCTGGACTGCTCCTGCGAACCAAGGGCTATGAAAATGTTCAGCTGAATCTTAAGGTTGCCCACGACTCCGGCGAAGAACGGGAGGTCGATGTTTGCGGCGATCGGAACGGTCGGTCGGAACTGTTCGTGGTTGAATGTAAGGCCGAATCATCAAACAAAATGCTGGCCGGTGAGTTCGTCCAAAAATTTTATACGGAGACCGTTCCCGCCTATCTGAAATCTATGTCAGCTGGTGGCCCTAAAGAATGTCGGGCGGAAATCTGGACCACTGGCCAGGTTGGCGATGAGGCTAAATCGGCATTGTCTCAAATCAAAATGAGCGCACTGATTAAGCCCGCGATGCTCGGTCACGAGGACGTGAAAAGTTTGGTTCCGAAGTCGCTGGGTTCCTGCAAGCGCCTTTTGGAGGCAATTTCAGCCCACTGAGTCGCGGTCTGGTTTTGGGTCAAGCTGCCCCTGCCACCGGCAGCATTTCTTTTCCAACGAGTTACCTGCTGGGTGGCGGCATCGTGGAAAAACTTGGGATTGAACGCTTTATGCCCTGATTCGATTTTTTGGCGCGGCTCAATTATCTTTGAATGGCTATGGTGGGTTGGACAGCCTTTGTCCAACCGGCTTTGAGATGATTGTCAAAAAGCTTTAAAAGCACGAAATGCGGCAATAGAATGAAAACCATGACAAAATCGGACCCAGACACGGCGAACTTATTTTCCGAGCACGGAACTGGGACGACGATTCTGCTGAGTGACGATATTTTCACGATGGTGCAAAACCAGCGGCTGATTGTGGACGGCTTTGAAAAAGGCTGCCTGCAATCGACGTCATATGACTTTCGTATTGGGAAAAAGGCTGTTGTTGGCGGGCAGGGCTGCGAGGTGGATTTGGAGTCCAAGCCTTTGGTTATCGATCCAGGGTCATACGCGGGCGTCATCTCCTATGAAAAAGTCAAATTGCCAAACAACGTTTTCGCCCAGATCGGATCGAAACGGAAATTCTCTTACGATGGTCTGATTCTCCTCACGGGCTCTGTAATTGATCCGGGATATGAAGGCTATTTATTGTTCGGCCTTTATAACGCCTCAACTAAAAAGGTCGTTTTGCCCAAGGGAACCAAAATTTGCAACGTGATTTTTACACGGCTTCCGCGGGATGTGAGTCCGGTGTCTCCTGACCCGTATCTCCTGATGGGAAATTGTCCGCCTGATTTTTTAACCCGGATGGCCAATGTCGAAGTTCTCCCCTGGAATAAAATCAGCGAGGAAGTGCGGCGTATCCAGGAACTCGCGCAGGCCATCCTCGACTTGAAAGTTCAATACAACGACGTTCTGGAGCCGATCAAAGACTTGACCAAAAATGTCAACAAGGTGAATTCAGATGTTGCGCTACTGACTGAACAAATCAGGGCGGTTGGAACACAAGTGAGCAAGCTTGATCAGTTCAGTGAGAAAAACGCCCAGCTCGTCAACGAAATCGCCGTCAATGTTAAGACGCTCAGCACCAAGGTTGGCGACCAGGACAAAGAATTGAGGGACGTCAGCACCAAGCTTGGAAGTTATGGCCTTCTTGTGAAAATTGCTTGGGCCATCGGATTGGTGATGGCGGGCATTTTGATAAAACAATATCTGGATAAACCAGCAGTCAGTCCAAAGGAAGCGCCAAAAGTTTCGGCTCCTGCCTCAGCTCCCGTCCCGTCGAAACCATGAATCAATGCGTTTGGTGTCCCTGCTCGAATACTGGCCCAAGCAGCCTCCATCGTCGGGATGGCTTGGATGTCATTGACACTGGCCCACCAATTCCCTGACCCTGGCCTTGTCCATGCGCTATTGGTGGGTCAATCATAAGCAGACCTTCAAACACGAATTCGAAGGTCATTATATTTGGTCGCCCAAACGCAAGCGCGACGGCACCCGCAACCGTTTTTACGATTTTCTCAGGGAGGTCACTCCAGGTGATGTTGTTTTTTCCTACGCTTCCGGCGAGATTCGTGGCGCTGGCTTCGCCAAATCCTGCTGTTACACCTGCCCGCGCCCGGCTGAATTTGGCCATATCGGCGAGGCTTGGGACGTCGTCGGGTGGCGGGTCGATGTCGAGTTTCATCCTTTTACCAACCGCCCCCGTCCGAAGCAGCATCTGTCCCTGCTTCGTCCGTTATTGGAACGCGAAAAATATTCCCCGTTGCAACTGACTGGCGACGGACTGCAACACATCTACCTCACCTCAATTTCGGAAACCGTTGCCCAGGTCATCCTTGGTTTGGCCGGTCCCGAAGCTCGCGTGTTCGATGGCTCCATGTTGAATGATGCTGCCGCTCCCTTGACGGAGCGTGAACTCACCGGCCAGCAGGAGTGGGAGGATATCGAGCAGCGTCGTATCATCGACGCTGAAATTCCCAACACCACGCGCCAATCGCTGATTAAGGCTCGTATCGGGCAGGGGCTGTTCAAAGAACGCGTCACCCGCATTGAACGTTCCTGCCGGATTACCTTCGTGGACAATCCCGCCCACTTAATCGGCAGTCACATCAAACCTTGGCGTGAATCCACGAATGAAGAACGCCTTGCAGGCAGTAACGGGTTGCTGCTCACGCCCACGGCTGACCATCTTTTTGACCGGGGCTTTATCAGCTTCGAAGATAGCGGCGAAGTATTAATTTCCCCGGTTGCGGATGTCACCTCTCTGAAACGGATGGGGCTTGATCCTCAACGCCCGCCTCGGCCGCAGGCTTTTAATACCGATCAGAAATATTTCCTCAACCATCATCGTCGGGAAATATTTCTCGCCGCCGCCAACTCCTGATTCTGGCCTTGGATTCTTCACAACGATTCCGCCATGGCGATGGTTTCAAACTCCGAACAGATTTCCGGATGGTTGGCGTTCAGATACCGGACGACCTTCCCGTTCTTGAGCAGGTTTTTGACATAGGTTTGCGCCGTTTGCAGGGTGAACATGTTTTCCGTGTAGGTATCCGTGACGGCTTTTAATTCCCGTTCCAGCGATTCCATTTCACTTTCCATCCGGGCGATGTCCTCCGCCGACATGCCGGCTTTTCGCTTCGGCTCATCCGGGTTCACTAACTGATGCTTGGGCGTGCCCAGGACCATGGCCTCGGCGTAGCCGACAACGTAGTTGTTCATCGCGACCATCATTTCCGCCATTTCAATCTGCCGGTTTCCATTCACGCTCTTGAACAGCCTCAGGGCTTTCGGACAGATGTTTTTGTCTTTCAATAATTCGGCCGCGTCCGGATGAATCCCTTTGAGCAGGTTGATGGAGGCTTGCACCACCCGCAGCGGCATGTTCAAAACCACGGCCAGCCGCTCCGGGCTGACGCCGTTGTTCACAGCTTTGACGATCATCTTGTGCTCCTGGATCGGCGGCAACCGGCTAATGCGGGCGTTGTAGGTGTAGCACTCGTCATCCGTGGCGATGATGCAGTCGGCTTCGGTTTTGCCCAAATCTTTCAGGGCAAAATAACGGAGGTGCCCGTTTTTCAGCATATACTTTCCCGGCGCATCTTTTTGCGGATAGACCACCAACGGTTCCACCAGACCCATGTCTGGAATGGAGCCAAGAATCGCCTTGAACCGATAGGTCTCCTTATCCACCTCTTTAACTAGGCGCATTGGTAGGATGTCATCCAGCGGCAACTGGATTTTCCGCAGTTCAAAGGCAATTTTCGGTTCACTCATGCTGTTTGTTTGATTTGGGGTGAAAGTTTGACCGACAAATATTTTGGCATCGTCGCCAGGCCTTCGGCTCGTAACAGCGTGCCGAAATTTTCATCCGCCAGCAGCTTGTTGAAGCCCGTCACAATAAAACCCAGCTTGGCATCACACACCTTCGCCTTTTTGATCATCAACTTCTGTCGCTGGCTCTCCTTGCGGTACGAATTGACCATGCTTTCCATGCTGGTCTTGGGTTTGGCGTCGGATGACTTGCCGCCACGCTGCTTGCCAATCAGTCGCCGGCTCTCGATTAGCCCTTTGACGTATTTCAGGGATTTGTAGTCGAGCTGCTTTTCCTCGTAGGCTTTCAGCAGTTCGCGCTGGGTCTCCAGCGTGTCGGTCTTGGCAATGTCCACCGCGATCCACAGGGGAATCTTTCCGGTGACGGCGGCCTCCAGCAACCGCTCCTCGCCCGCGTTGCTCAGGCTCGAATAGGCCCGGACCAGGCTGTCGCTCACGTCCAACTTTTCGCTGATTTCTTTGATTGTATTGCCCAAAGCCTGCAACCGTTCGATTTCCCGGATCAAATCCATTGGCTTTGGATAACGCCGGGCGATGTTTTCCACGAGGCTGCGGACCAGCAGTTCCTGCTTTGTAATTTCCGAAACAATGGCCGGTATTTCTTTATGCCCGAGCGCCCGGAAGGCTTCCATCCGTCCCTGTCCGCAAATTAAATCATATCCGGCCACTTCATGCTCGCTCGCGTGGCGGCGGCTGACTTGAATCGGCATTTTCAGGCCAACATTTCTGATGCTCTTGATGATGATCTCAAACTTTTTCGGGTCTCGATGACGTGGATTGACCACGCGGATTTTCTCAATGCGTATCAATTCGATTACCTCACTCATGCGAGTTCCTCCAGCTTCACGCGTTCCGCCATGCCGAAGAAACAATCCAATGTGTCAAACCGGTAGGTATCCAGACAAATGCCGTTGGCCTCCGCCACCCGGAGGTTTTCCCAGGTCATATCCAGCCCCGGCAGCACATAGTAATCGCGGATGCCCTCATTCGCGGCATCCATCCGCACGGCAATGGTGACGTCGGGTCGGGCGCTGGCATCCAGCCGGATAAGCCAGCGCGACGAACCAGTGCCCGTTTCCGTATGCCGGCACAGCACGATCGACACGCGCATTTCACCGTTTAGCTCCAGCAATTCAGTTGCGTCGTTCCAGACAGCTTGCGCTCCCAGGTCAGAAATCTTCTGGACCACTTCGGCCACCAACTCCGGGTGACGTTTCCGCAGCCGCCGGTTTTCTTCGATGAAGCTGAAATCAATCCCGGGGTCGTAGCCGATAAGTTTGTAAGCGCTGACGAGGGTTCCGAAGCGATGCCGAAACGCCGTGCTCGATGGCAGGCCTTCCGCTTCGTCTATCAGGATGCCCGAGATGCGTCCGTGTTTTAATAACACGGCACGCAGTTTTTCCAGCATCTCTTCATCGGTCAGCTTCTGGCTTCTTGCCAGGATGATTTCATGTGCCCGCCAGAACAGGTCCGGCTCCACGACGCCCTCAAAAGCGCCATCCGCCCGGATCCATTTGTCCGGCGGGTTGTTCACGTGCTTTTTCTTCAACTTGCACGAGGTCCGGTGATACACGTTGTTGCCGATGTATTTCTCATTGGTCAGGATTTGATGCACCGTTCCCCGGTTCCATTCCCGCCCAAAATCAGTCTTCACGCCCTGCCCATTGAGGATGGTTGCGATCTCGGATTCCATCTTCCCTTCATTGATAAATGACTCGAAAATCCACCGGACGATGATTGTTTCTTCTTCCGGCCCACGCACCAACACCACGCGGTCGGTCTGGATGCTTTTTTGTTCACCCATCTTGAGCGTCGCCTTCCGTTCTCCGCTCTGGTCGATCAGCATCCGGCGCAAGCCGAACCCCGCCGTCCCGCCTTGCTTGTAACCGAGTTGGATCAACCGGCACGCGCCTTGAAACACCTTTGAGGACAGCTCACGGCTGTATTCGCCCGCCATGGCCCGCTTCACGCCCTTGACGATGGTGGACACCGGACTGCCGTCATTCTCAAATTGCTCCGCACAGTAGTGGACCGAAACGCCCGCCCGGCGGCAGATGTATTCGTAATAAGCGCTTTCATCGGCATCCTGAAACCTACCCCACCGGCTCACGTCATAGACGAGGATGTTGGCAAACTCCGCTCGTCCTTCCTGGACATCTCGCAGTATTTGCGCCAGCGAGTCGCGACCTTGTATGTTTAGCCCGCTTTTGCCCTCGTCCGAATATTCCTTCACAATATTCAACTCGCGCCGCTTGGCGTATTCGCGGATCACGTCCATCTGGTTGCTGGTTGAATACTGCTGATGCTCCGTGGACATGCGCACATACACGGCGGTGCAGTTCGTCCATCGCTCTTGATTGGCCCGGCTCATGTCATTTGTTTCGGTATTGTTTCAAGTTTTTGTGAAGCCTCCGGCCCAAAGCCGGCAGGCATTTTCATGATGGCAGAAGTGCGCGAGCGGTAACGATGAAATCTTTGTAGCGCAATTTAGCATCGGCGGAATAAGGGGAATGTGCGTTTCCAATAGTAGGGATTGGCCTTGCGCCATATCCGGACTCGCTCCACCTCACCTGGTCCGCCCCCCAGTTTCCGATTCCCAGGTTTTGCCAGCCATTGCTTCTGGCTCAAAATCTTGCTGGCCTTGCGACAACGTGCCCGCGTGCAGAACCGTTGGTGGTGATGATTACGCGGATCGGTGGTGAACAAATGTTTGCAAGATAAACATCTGCGACTGCTGCCGTTGCGGTGTGTGTGTTTCATATTACACACCACCGCGCGTCTCAACGCGACGAACCGGCAGGGGAAATGGCTCTCAACCGCAGGAAGATTTTTGCAGCCGCGCCGGGCGCGGCTCAAATTACGCCCCATTGGGCCGTTCTGGTCAATGATGAATTGCGCCCTAATAGGGCGTGCCACGGGACGCCAAAATTCACGCTCAACTGAAGAAATTCGGCGCGAGTATCCGTCGCGAACGGACCGCCAAGGGCATTACACAGGAGAAACTTGCCGAACTGGTTGATTTGAACATCCGGTCGGTGCAGAAAATCGAAGCCGGACAAATTAACGTTCTAGTGACAACGACGATGCGGATTCAGAACGCGTTGGACTGTCCTTGGGGCAAGTTGATGTCATGAGCAAAGTTTGGCTGTTTGCATTTGCATACCGAGCGTGCCTCGTGCCTCCATTATATGGCTCGCTCACGCCGTCAATGTAGTGCGCCCTGTCGCCCGTCGCCTCCACATTGACTGCGTTCGCTTCGCCAAGGGATGGCACTTAGGATTCACGCTCGGAGTCTGCATGTCTGGTTTTGAGAAATGGATGGCGTAATGCTGCACCAGCAATTGCGGAAGTGGAAAGTCGGTCAAATTTATTCGGCTGGCTTCAAGCGTGCTGGTTCTTCAAGAATGTCGAGCAATGCCTTGGCACAATAAACCCGGTCGCGTTTCGCATCACCCGATTGCTTTACAATTCCAAGTCGTTCCAGCCGCTCAATGGCGCGTTGCGCTGTGGTAAAAGCCACACCGAGTTTTTCAGCCGCGCCTTTGGCGGTGATGAAAGGATTCGCGGCCAGGAGTTCCACCACGCGCAGTGGTGCATTCGTCGAATCACCGGCAACTTTCTTTTGCCATTCAATCAGCTTGCTATTGATGCGCGCCGCCCGGCTCAGCGCATCTTCGGACATCCGGGCCACGCCTTGCAAAAAGTATTCAAGCCATTCATTCCACTCGCCACGTTCGCTGACGCCACGCAGCCCGTCATAATAATCCCGGCGCGCGGCTTCAAAAAATGCGGACAGATATAGCAGCGGTGTCGGCAAAATCTCTCGCTCAATCAAGAATAAGGTAATCAGCAAACGGCCGACGCGCCCGTTGCCGTCCAAAAAAGGGTGAATTGCCTCGAACTGGTAATGCGCCAGCGCAATCGTGACCAGCGGCGGCAGGTCTGATTCATGCAGAAACTTTTCCCAGGCCGCCAGGCACGTTTCAACATCATCAGGCGGTGGCGGGATGAACGACGCGGTTGCCAGCGTGCTACCGGGCTTGCCGATCCAGTTCTGAATTTTGCGAAAGCGTCCCGGCGAAGCTTGTTGCCCCCGCACATCGGTCATGAGTTTCTCGTGCAATTCGCGGATGATGCGGACACAAAGCGGAAGTTCCTTGAGACGGACAATGCCATGTTCAAGTGCCACGACATAATTGCCAACCTCCCGCAGGTCATCGGGGCTGCGATCCACGGCTACACCGGCCTCCGCCGCCAGCAATTCGCCCAATGTCGCTTGCGTGCCCTCAATCTTGCTGGACAGCACGGCCTCGCGTTGCAGAAACGGACGCATCAATATGTGCGGATTGGGCAGGCGCCCGCCTTCGCCGGCCAATTTGCCGATTAAACGGTCGGCGTCTGACAGCACGCGGATCAACCGGGGCGTCCAATCGAGCTTCGGCGGCAGAGGCGCAGGCATAAAGGCCGCGTAGGTGCCTTGCGGCACTTTCTTGCCCGGAATGTTTGATTTGCTGGCCATCGGTTACTTTCGATAATGAAAATACCACACGCCGTTATTTTCACAAAAGCTAAAAAACGATAATAGCGCACTTTGCTATTTTCGCAGTTGAAACCGTGTTAAGCCGCAAATTGAACCGCGTCCCGCCATTGCGCCACGTCCTCGACCTTCTCACGCTGGTAGATTTGATGAATCAATTCCGAGGCGTGATTGACCAGACGCATGGCCGCTTCACGCGGCACGCCCGCGCGACGCAACCGATTGACGTAGGTAACGCGCAGGCAATGGAATGTCAGATGCGTTTTCTTGATCTTGATGAAAAATTGCTGCCACCGCCGCGACGGTTGAAATGGGAATTCGACGGTAAATTTTTGTTTCGATTTGCGGATGCGTTCCAACAGCGGACGCAAAGCCGTCGGCATCGGCACGGAGAACGCCCGATCTTCGCCGCCCTTGGGCGATGGGAACGTGATTTTATTTTCCACAAAATCAATGCAGTTGACCGGAATCCGCGTTTCACGCAACCGGCAACCGGTGTGCAGGGAAATATCAAAAGCCGTCTGCATCCATTCCGGTTCATCTTTCAACGCGGCCCGAATCTCGCTGATCTCGGCATCGGTCAATTCCGGCTTTTTAGCCGCCTTGTCCCGTTTCAATTTCATGCTCATCAGTGGATTGGCGTCGGCATGGCCAAGTCGCACCGCTTCACCCATGATCAGGGCAAATGTTTTTATTTCAAAAATCGCCGTGTTGCGACCAACAGTTTTGCCGGTTTTTTTCTTGTAGCTCGTGCGCCAGTCCAGATATTCAAGGGTGTTGCGGTAGGTGATGGCACGAGGCGAATGGTAGTGCTTTTCTTGCAGCCAGAACGCCAGCCATTTCCACGCATCAAGGTAACGCTCCAATGTGAGCGGGCTTTCGCAGTGCCGTTCCAAGTATTGCGGCACCCAGGAATCCCAATTGCCGCCCGTGATTTCGCCGGCAGTGCGATTGAGTTCTTTGGCTTCAAGCTGCGCCCGCAGGGCGCGCGCCTTGACGGTTTCGCCGGGATTGTCCGCCCGGAAGCCGGTGGATTTGTTGCGTCGTGTGCCGTCGGCGTCAATGAATTGAACAAACCAAAACGGCGAGTTTTGCTTTTTATAAATGGATGCCATAGCCAGTGCAGTTTGTGCAGTAAGCTTACTGCACAACATCGCGAAATGCCAGCAAATAAGGCTATTCCACACCACTTTACACCACTATGCCCGTGACGAGGGTTCGATTCCCTTCACCCGCTCCAATTTCAGAATCCCCTGAATCTGCGCGGCGAAATCGTGCAGCCACGCAAGAACAAGCGAAACTGCGCATAACCGCGCAAAATAAACCACTTACGAGGTTTTAAACGGCCCTTGCACCCCCATTTGCACATGGCTTAAAAACATGCGAAAAGGCCAATAAAACCGCATTGCAGTTTCGGCATAGGGGGTGCAAGGTGCAAAGGATGCGTGGTGATTTCGTGCAAACCAGTGGTGGGGGGTGCAAAGACTTTTTAGGCACGTTCAAGCGGATCAGGCCGTCCTCTTTAAGAAAGCTTTAAAGGCGTCTATAAGCCGCTAGGGGAAACAAAAAACCGGCCAGGGTTGCTGGCCGGCTGATCTGTCCGCCTGGCTGTGCGTGTCAGCCTTCGGGCGCTGGCGTTGCAGACAGTGGCGGCGGTGGCGGAAACACTTTCTTCAGTGCGGCTGTAACCGCAGCTAAACGGTCAGAATAGGATTCAATGGATGCCACCTTATCTAAAATCCCCTGGCGATCCGCTTCAGCAATGAATGCGGGTTTGTCGCACAAATACCGAACCAAGGCCACTTGTGTATCGCCTTGCGATTGCATAACTGTAATCACTTCGGCAACCAGTGCACCGAAGCCTTTTAACTGGTCAAAACCAAGCCGCTGGCACTCGCCAACAGTTCTAACTTGTGTGTTCAAAAGTTCGACCATTGTTTCTAGCCGCTGGATTTTTTCGCCGTCACTTTCGTAGCTCACAACATTCCCTTTCAGTTATGTGCCGTGGCCGGCGCGGGTTTGGGCATCAGTCCAAGTGAAGGAGCCACGCACAAAAATGCGGTGTGCATTTTGTTCTGGGCTGCATGGAACGATTTAAACGCCGCGTCAAGCTTGTCACAAAACCGCGCCGGGGCCGTGTGTTCAACCTGAAGCCCAATATGGGTGCATAACATCACACTTTGCAGATCAACAATGTTCCGCAAACCGCAAACGGCATCTTCCAAATCCCAAGATTTGTTGCGGGAGCTGTAGTAAGCCAGGACCGGCGAAAAATTGAGGCGGCGCGGATCAACGCTCACCGGCTCGTTAATGCCTTTGATTTTGGCGGCGATGCTCGCCAGGCCAGCGGCCTCATTTGAAATCGCCCGTTTAAAATCACTGAAGAGGGAGCGCCCCAATTCCACCGCGCCTTCGCAAAAGCCCGGCACATCCAACGATTCCCAACCCGCATGATGATTCACATCGGTGTTGATCCTGTGGGCGTTCATCATCACCAGTGCCCCGGCCGCGTTCCCCGCGCTTTCCAATAGGGCCAGGGCATCTTCTGCCTCCAGCACGACTTCGGCGGGGATCATTGTTGGTATTTCAGGCGCAGGCGTATTTTCAGCCGGCGTGGGCTGCCGGCGGGTGGTTTTACGTTGAGAAGTAGCGGGCTTTATGGCACCGTTACGGCGGACTCGAATTGTGTTTTTCATAACTGATTTGCATGGTTTGGGTCTTTCGGCTCTGGCGATGCGTCAACATCGCCAGGGCCATTTATTTTTGACGCTTCGGATCTGTGACCCATGCTTGCATCTGAAGCGTGTATTCGGCTCCAGGCTCCCGCGCAGAATCAGAATCAGTTAGCCACTTTGATAACTGGGTTAAGTCCACGCCTAGAAATTTTGCCAGCATGGATTTTGAACCCGAATCAGACGTTGCCTGCTGAATCCGCTTCTTGAGTTTGGGCCATTCGCCTTTCACGCCCTGGACATTGGCTGAACTTGTCGCATTAGTCAAGTCCATTAATTCAGGATTAACCGACGTTGCGAACCAAAGCCCCGCTTTCCAGTTTATGAATTCTATTGCCAATGCTGTGCTTCGTGCCTGTTCCGTTTCTGCACCATCTCCCGGATATTGCTTTAAAAAAGATTCTGCTGCGCCGTCGATGGCAAGCGCAAACTCTGATATTTTATTATCTGGCACTCGGGCCATCCATTTTTCAATCCACAGTTTTATTTTGGCTGCGACGCCAGCTCTCAGCCTAATTTTGCTCGCATCAAGTTTGATTTTTTCACCGAGATTGGCATCTAAACCGAAATGGGATGCCTTTTTATAGCGATCCGCATTCCTGCGACAAACATCAGATAAAAGGGCGTTTTTTGGGAGTCCAGTGTTTTCAGGAAACGGGAAATATGGGAATTTGCTAAACAATGCTCCAATCTTTCCAGAGGCCAGATATTCCAGGGGAAGTTCGAACTGTGTGTATATACGATAGGCGACCTCGTAGCGCAATGGTGTACGGCCGTATTCGATGCTCGCGAGCTGGTCCAGCTTTACCCCAATGTGATCGGCAAAATCGGGCTGCGACCATTTGATACTCTCTCGAAACCGCTTCACGCGGCCGCAGATCGCGAGTTCTATGGGGTTAATTTTTCCGCTCGGATTTGGCACTGCGACATTTTAGCGTAAAAAAAACACAGCACAAATTTATTGACTCCCAGCGTTTCATGGGATTATTTTGCAACAAATGGCTGTTGCCCGCAAGTCAGAGAATCGAGCTAGGCCGCTGGATTTAGACCGGCGGGCGGCGTTGCTTGGCTGTACGCCCGGACACCTTTCGCGGGTCCTGGCCGGCAAGCGCGAGAGCGCCAGCCTGTTGGCCCGTTTCGCCAAGCTGATTGAATCTGAATCCGGTCCCCAAAACAAATCCACCACCACCAAACCCCCGAAAAAATTATGACCAATCCCCTGCTAGGTTGTGATCCCAAAGAAGTATCGCCCGCCCGTGCGGGAGCGGTCTTCAGCGAGTTCGCAAAAAATTTATGTACCAAAGACGGTATTGATTTCACCGCCGCCTGGAACAAGGCCAAGGAATTGCACCCTGATTTGCACGCCCGCATGTGCGAAGGTTCAGCCAAGCCTTCGACTTTGGACAACGATGAAACCCCGCCGGCCCGGCCTGCGCCGCTCGCCCAAAAGGCGTTTTTGCTGCCGGCGTTTTATCTGCCGCCAGTCACCAGCGATGAGATTTTTTCCGTTGCGTGGGCTGCCAATGGCAATCAGTCCGTAGCTGTTGATCCCAAAAAGGTTTTTTTAAAGCTCGTAGCCTACACGATGCAAACGAACGGCCTGAATGCCGCCGATGCCCGCCGCCAGCTTCAAGATAATTTCCCCCAACTCGCCCGAGCCGCTGGCCAGATGCCGGACCAACAGTGAACCGGCGCTAATCGTCAACGTAATCACCATAACCCACACACACGAATATGAAACAAAACAAATCCATCACCCCGTCGCATCCCTCCGCCCCGACCCGCGCCGAGTTTCTGGCCGGCATGAAGTTGCCGGCAGACACCACCGAAGCGGAATTGACAGCCATTCTCCAGGCCAACCTTGGCACGCATTTGCCGCTTAAATCCGCCGTTTACACCGCGCTGTTACAGCAGGCTATAACCTACAAGCAGCTTCCCGAAAATGAGGCGCGGGAATACCTCGCGAAAAAGTTTCCCGATATCAAGCCGCCGGCCCATGGCCGCTCCTTGGATGACGCAGCGGACGCACTGCGCGGGCAGCTCATCAAGATTTACGATTTGGCAGCCGATGCGACTGAAGCGGACATCGCCGCCGCCGCCGCCGCCGCGAAGGATCACATCACAAAAACGGAGGCCGAGCGGGCGCAGCAGGAAGCCGACGAAGCGGTGATCGCCAAAAAAATGAGCGTCGGCCTTACCCGTGAGCAGGCCGTCAATGTCATCCGGCGCCAGCGCGAGCATGATGCGGAATTGAAGAGGGGCCAGGATGAACGCCGCCCGCGCCTGCTGGAAATCATCGGAGGATGCCGGGCATTTTCGCTGGAAGAGCTGAAGCAGGCTCGCAAGCAGGCCCGCGACCTGTACCCCTTCCTGGATAGCAGTGAATTCACCCAGGCTCTCGACGAAGTAAAGGCCGCCCGCGCCTGAAATTTTATGGATGTGACGAACGCTCTGTTTCACGGCCGGTTGGGTCTATCGAATTCGGGACCCAAGGGCTGCTTCTTTGTGTTCGCCGGCCGCCCGGCACCTGCTAGGGGTGGCTGCTGGCCGTGGCCGGTGAGCGCGGCCAGCGCAATTTATTTAGTCGCATTAACAATTTTGGATGCCTGGAGGAGGTCGTCCAAAACACGGCGGGGAGGTCCGGGTATTTATCCGGCTTCCCCGCCACTTTGAATCTTAACGAAGCTATGAAAACCCTCCCCGCTTCCAATTCAATTCCCGCCTGGCAAATCGAGCGCGCCGCCAAGTTGCAACGCGCCTGCCTCTGCATCAAGGGCGCGATCCAGCGCGGCGAGAAAATCCGGAAAGCCATCCGCCGCACTTCGCGCCGCTATCATGGCCGGCCCTTTAAGGCCGGTTTAAAGCATCGCATGGCGCTCACGCCGGCAACGCTTCGCCGTTTATATGACGCCTGGCAACAGGCCGGGGAAAAGCCCTCAGCGTTCAGACTGGGTTATAGCGCCCGTCCGCCGTATCTGCCGCGCAAGCTGATGCTGCGCTTTGCTGCTTACTGCGCGGCCAACCGGCTGCCGTCCGTTCGCGTGGCCTGGCTGAAATTTTCCAGCCGTCCACAAAACGGCCGGGCGCAGGAATTCACCTATGGCCAGGTGACATATAGTTTCACCGCCGCCAATTTTTACCGGATGCAAGAGCAACTGCGGTTGATCGAGCAGGCGCAGGCCGAGCTGGACCGGATCAGGCTGCTGGCCGGCGCGGAGATCACGGATCGTCTGCCACTGAACCCACCGCGCCGGCGCATCGAGCCGGGGAACGGTTTTCAAATATGATGCGCGCCAGCCCCCAACCATCATTCGATGCGATCCTGACAGCCATCGCAGTAAAATCCGCGATGGTGCGCACGGATAGCGTGCAGACGTTTTGCGGATTGAACGTGGAAAAAATCAGCCACGGGATTCAAGAGGGCCGTTTCCAATGGGTCTGGGATTTAAACCTTGGGGACAATCGCCGGCGCGAGCTGCGTTTTTTGGCCCTGGAGGTTTTCCGGCCGGAAATCACCAAGTCCTTTACGCTGGAAGATGCCATCCGGGTGGTATTGGGGGAAACCCGCCAAAGCTTCGTTAGCGGGGATATTGTTCGGCGCTTCCGTATATCCCGCGTCTCTTTAAGCCGCCTGCATCGCGGTGGCTACCTGGTTGGCACCATTTCGGGCGGCGGATTCACTACAACCCGCCCGGCCCTGGAAACCTTCCTGCGCCAGCGGTGGATCGGAGGGGGACAATGAACTTTCCCGGTTTTACCAGTTTGCCCGCCAGCCTGCGCAAAACCGGCCGGGGGGCGTCGAGACACCTCCAAAGCCCCAAGGGCGGCTTAAATGGCTTAAATGAGGGCAAGGCGTCGATTCTGGCACCGAGCCTGACTGTCCCAAAACCGCAAACTTTAACCACCCCCTGAATTTATGGGAGATCACCTTTTTAAAATTAAACTCGAGGCCACCGGGAACGCCGCCGATGAGGTTAAGGCTTTAAACAAGGAAATGGGGGTAGTGATCGTGACTGCCGAGGATGTCAGCAAAGCCACGGGAAAAACGGGCGAGGCCGCCGAAATGTCCCACCGGTCATTCCGACACCTGGCCCATACTCTTGGCCATGAAATCCCCGGGGCGGCCGCGCTGATGGAGGCGGGCTTTGAAGGCAGCACCGAGCCGATGATGGGCGCAACCTTTCTCCTGATCGCCGGCATCGAAATGCTGCGCACGGCCATTGAGAAAGTTAATAAAGAACAGGCGGAATCCAAAAAAATCGGCGAGGCGTTGAATGATTTGGATGGGGAACGATCCAAGGCCGTGGAGAAAACCCGCGACGCTTTGGACGAGGCGGAAACGGCGGAAGCGGTTTTTTATCATAACTTCATCCGCAACACCGAAGATGCCATCGGCAAGGCGTCCGCCCTGGCTCAAGCCATCCTTAAAACCAGGACCGGAACCGGGGAGGCAAATGACAGCGCCAGCAAGGGCATCGCGGAAAAGAACATTGAGGACATGGAGCAGCACGGCGTGATAAGCCACGCATCCGCGCTCAAGATGAAAGAGCAGCTTGATATTGAATATGAGCAGCGAAAGCTGGTGCGGATGATTGCCCAAGATGCGGTGGAGCGCGAAATTTTGATCAATCAGTTCCAGAACAAAAGCCTGGATGTGGACAAGGATGGAAGGGCTGAAAAATCCGCCGAAGAGCGGTTCAAGGCCGCCACGGCCGCGAAGGTGCAGAGCGACACCAAGCTAGAAGAGGCACAGCATAAAATCGCCGGGGGTGAAGGCATCATCAAAGATTTGCGCGCCACAGGGGTCACGGATGAGAACATTGACAAGCTCCGCACATCTTATGAAAGAGTTTCCGGCAAGCCGGCCATGGGAAAAGGTGCGGCATCATTAGAAGATCAATTTCACTATCTCTCGACGCACTGGATCGGAACCGAAACCGCTCCGCAGGATTATTTGGGCACCCAGGGCGATGCCAACCTTGCGATGTACGAAGGCGCTCAAATTGACGTTGCTTCTGGAAAATTTGACCTGGCCAGGCTTCAGAAAAATAAGCCTGACTTGGATACCGGGGCGGCCCTGGCAAAATCCGATCTTGAAGCCGCCCGGCAGAGGATGGAAGCGGACCGAAAAGAGGCGCAGGCACTCAAGGATAAGATTGCCGAGTCAGATGCAACGAACGCACTCAAGGAGGGTGGTGCTAAATCAGATTTGGGCATGCGCCGGGCGAGCGGTGAATTGATGGCAGACCGTGGCATTGCCGACCGGGTACAGGCCGGCGGGGCGGTATCGGGTGCCGAGCAGCAAAAGATAATTGCCGATGCCAGCCGCATTGCCGGGCATACCGTTGATCTTAAAACTGCCGCGCAAATCATTGAGCATGGCGCAAAAAATATCGGTGCTTTCATGGAACAGGTTTCCCGCCTTTCGGCTGTTTTAGGCCAATTCGGCCCGGCGCAGACAGAGAATTTGCAACGCCAGATCGATGAGCTGCGCGGAAAAATCAAAACCTCCCGAAATGATTTTACGGGATAGCCAATGTCTAAAGCACTAAACACATTCACCGCCGCGCAGATCGCCGCCGCCCTGGGCGTCAAGCGCCAGGCCGTGCAATGGCATCTGCGCGATGTGTTGCCGGCCGGCGTGCAGATCGTCGCCGGCAATGAGGCCGCCGCGTGGACGGTGGATCAGTTGCCGGCATCACTGGACGCTGTTGCCCGCGAGAAGGGATTTCGAGATGCCGGCGCTGCCGTCATGGCAAGCCAGGCACTTAAAGAAGGAGGGGGAAAAGCTGGCGCTCTCTGCCGCTGCCAGTTGCCGTCGCCCTTGCCCTTGGAAAAAATCTGCGACGAAGATATTCAGGCGGCTTGCAAGTTGCGCGAGGCTCTGCGCCCCTGGCTGATTGATTATGCGCGGCACGATTTGACACGCGGCGCGGCCGAGCAACGCGGCGTTCAAGATTATCGAAGGATTTTCGGGCATGAAATTTCTCCACGCTATTGGCGGGAGCTGCTTGAGCGTGGCCGCCAGCGTGACAATGGATTGGAACAATGGGACACACTATCTCTCTACTTGCCGGGCCGTGTGCGCCCCAAGGTGACTGCTGCCGATGTGGTGTCTGAAGCGCTGGCGTCTGATTTTAACGATCTGCAAAAGTTCATTGATGGATGCAGCAACCCGGCAAACTTGTCTGAACAGGAGCGCGAAGGATTATGGGTGCTGGCCATGCGAAAACATTTTGAATTGATCCGTGCCGGCGCTTGCGAATCATCCTCCAGCCGGCGCGTCCGTGAATTTCTTTTTGCCCGCGTGAAGTGCCTGGCTCCAACATCAAACGCATTGCGCATGGCCTTTGAACGCCGGCGGGCGGCGTGGAATCCGGAACAGCCTGACTCAATCCAGGATGGCCGGAAGCAGAATGGAATCCGTTTTAACTATTCTCCAAAAGACGTGCGCCGGGTGAGGCATTCGGCCGCGACAAAAAACGGGGGTCGCATCGATGCCGCCTGGCGTGAGGAATATAACCGGCTGTCAGCGGAAACCCGCCAGCGGCATCCGTATTCAAGGCGCTGTCCCCATGCGTTTTTAAAGCAGGTCAACCGCGAGAAGGTGGATGCGCTGTATCTGCTGTCAGAAAAAGGCAAACGCGCATTGCGCGGCTCCATCGGCGGCGTTGAGCGCTCTGCCGAGTCTGTCAAATCGATGGATCGCTGGGCGGTGGATGATTGGACATCTAACGTGGTGGTGCGATTCAAAAACGCAGACGGAACCGAATCGTTGATCCAACCCCAAATTATAACAGTGATGGATTTTGCCAGCCGCAAATGGGTTGCCTGCATTATGTCAAATGACAAAGGCCCAAACACGCGCCTGGTGAATACTGCAATCCTGAACGGTTTCAAGCGCCACGGAGTGCCGAGGCAGCTTTGGCTGGAAAATGGATTCGTGTTCGGAAAGTCACTTGAGATCAATGGCAAGGTGGATGAACAAGGCCGCACCGTTACCGCCGGCCTGGCACAATACGGCTGCACGGTCCATCATTTCGACAAGATGAGTCCAACCAGCAAGGGGGAGTTGGAAAAATCTTTTGACCTGGTGCAACGCCAGATGGAGCGGCATCCCGGTTATGGTGGCCGCCTGCAAATGACGGACGCATCCGAGACATTTAAACGCGAACAGCGCCTGATTCAGTCAGGCAAAATGGATGCGCAAAAATGCCGCTATACGTTTGATGAGTTTGTCCTCGCCATGCGTGACCTGGTGAAACAATACAACTCCACGCCCCAATATGGCCTGCTTGATGGGATGACTCCGGACGAAGCTTTTCAGGCCAAGGCCAGAGCCGATGATCCGCCGATCCGGTTTGATGGGCAACTTGAATGGATGCTGGTGAACAAGCGGGAACTGGTCACGGTTGAAGCCGGGGGCGTCAAAATTCCCCGCCTAAAAATTACCGTGCGTGGCGGCGAGCTGCTGAATCATATTGGCGAGGAACTTTGGGCGCTGATAGATCGCGAGGATGATTCAATGGTAACATTCATGTCGCAGGATTATTTATCAGCATTCACGGTCGAGACCTGCCAACGGCCCGCTGCGAACGCTTCCACCATGGCCGATTGTGCCGTCATGGCAGCAGAGCTAAAAAAGAGAAGCGCGCACGAACGCGCAGTTGGCGATGAATTAAAAAACCTCCGCACGGAGTTTGGAAATCCGCGGGTGGATTTGCTCAACCATTACCGGCTGAAATCCGGAGGAATGACGCAAGCCGTTCGTGAGCCGGAAAGTGGCAAAGAACCTTCCCGGCTGGTTCTCATCGACCCTGTTGTGCAATCCAGCGCGAATATGATGGAAGCGCAAAGAGAAGCCATCCGCGCCGGACGGAAAGTTAAGGAGCACAAGCAGCGCCGGGCATCGAAGGTCACCCAAGAGACCGGGCTTAGTTATTCGCCCGATGGATTGTCCAATCTCTCCCCGGAGCATATTCGCAAACTGATTGCCGCAACCAAAAAAAGCATATGAACACACGACGCGCCACTGACGGATCGTTTCACCAGAGCCGCTTCGCCAGCTCGCCGGAATTCAATCACGGCCTGGCTGTGAACCTTGTAGAAATGCGGGTTGCCGTCCTGGATGACCCGGCCATGCGCGAACTGATCTGGTGGGTTCAATACCAGTCACACCAGCCTGGCGGCCTCGCTGCGTTTGCAAGAGAGTTGATCGCTAAATATCCCGCCAGGATTCAAACGCAGGGAATGTTGGATCTCGGATTAAAGCCGGGAGAACTTCACACCTCAACAACAGTAAAAAAACTCCGGCACCATATGCCGCTGGAGGCAAGGTGCCAATTTTATCTAGCGGGTGAACGTGATTTGGATTATTGGGGAGCCCCTTCTGAGCCGCCCGATGATTATCCTTCAGAAAAATTCATAGAGGTTTGCCATGCGGCCGCCCGGCAAAATTTGGAAAAGGATTTGAAGGAATTGTGTTTGAACCCGGATGGAGCAGGCTTGTCGCCATGGTATTTCCCGCGCTTGGTAGAGACTTTGATGGAGGTCAAGCGCTTGTCCGAGTCAGAATCTTCCGGCCTGGTGAAAACATCCGCCACCAGCATGGTGCACGATTTTCTTGATTACACGCAGAACACTGGCGGCCTTACCCTGCTCACCGGCCCGTCAAATGTTGGTGCGAAATTCGCCGCCCGTGAGTGGTGTCAGCGCCGGCCCGGCCGTGCGCGGTTTGTTGAAGTGCCGCCATCGAATGACGAAGCCAGTTTTTTCCGCACTATCGGCAAGGCTTTGGGTGGGAACTTTACCAATTACAAAAATGTGCAGATACGCGAACGGGTTGAATCCGTTTTGCAATCCGCGGACATCATGCTCGTTTTGTTCGCCGCGCAGAATCTCTGGCCGCAAAAAAATCTCCGCGAGGCTTTCCCGACAAGGCTTGCCTGGCTCATTGATCAAACTGAAAAAGGCGCGGCGGTTGGCATGATTTCCGGCCCGCAATTTTTCATGCAGAAGCGTTCGTGCGACAAATCCGCATGGGATACAGAGGAACTGCAAGGTGTGTTCGCCCATGTTGCCGCCCTGCCAGTGGCTCTGACGGTGGAAGAAATGACCAGCATAGCCCGCGCCGTGCTGCCCGCTGCCACTGATGATGATTGCGAATTGATAGCGATCAGCGCCGTGGGTTCAGAGCGCTATTTGGCCAACCTGGATGCCACCGCCAAACGCGCCCAATTCTTGGCTGACAGGACCGGCCGTGGAGAAATGACCACGGGTCACATCGGCCAGGCCATCGCGATTGTGAACCAGTCCGAAACACTGCTTAAAGCGGCCTTGGCTGATAATCCGAAGGCTCGCAAACGTCAGCCGGCCGCATCGGCCGCCCGTCCAGGATCGGAAGAGATCACGCCCGCGCCCGGCCGGAATTTTGCAGCCGCGCAAGATTCAGCCCCGGCCATCGCGCCCAGATCGGCGCGGGGAGGTGTTTTAATACACCAGGCCAATGCCGTTTAACGGCCCTTAAAAGACCCTTTTACCGGGTTTAACCCGGAGACATTTAGAACCTGCTTTTACACCCGCTGAATGGGTGCGTGATTCGTCTTGCCAAAAGTTTCGGAACAGATTCAAAGGTTTTTGCACGAAATTAACGGCCTTTTACACCGGATGCGCCCCGAAACTTGGGATGGTTTGCATCCGCATCAAATCATTTATTATTAAATCATTGCAAAAACAATTTCTTAAGTAACTATTTGGTTATTTATGAAACCGCCCGCCGGCTTGGACAGTCTGTTGCTATTGTCCGGAAGTTGATTGATAGTGTGCGGCAGGACATTTTTACGAACGGAAAAATTGAGATTGAAAGGAACTAAAAATGCCAGATTCCACATCCCATCCCCAGTCCCCCGGGCAACCTTCAGGTCCGCTGCCGCCGCCCGCATCCGCCGGGAAGAAAAAACATCGGGTTTGGATTGTGGTTTTGCTCCTGCTCATGGCCGGTGGTCTCCTGTTTTGGCGCAGCCGGGCCCATTCGCCGGCAGAAGCGCAGCCGGACCGGGGTGGCCGGGGTGGTGCCGGTCTGGGCCCCACCATGGTCAGCACGGCGACGGCGCAAACGGGCGACATCGGAATTTACGTCAACGCGCTGGGCGTGGTGACGCCGCTCAATACGGTGTCGATAAAGAGCCGCGTGGACGGACAACTCGTGAAGGTGAATTATCAGGAAGGCCAGCTGGTTCACGCCGGTGACCCGCTGGTGGAAATCGACCCGGCACCTTTCCAGGCGGCGCTGGACCAGGCCGCCGCCAAAGAAAACCAGGATCAGGCGTCCTTAAACCTCCAGCAGGTGGAATTGAAACGCGAAGCCGCCTTGCTCGCCTCCAAAATCGATTCGCAGGACGCCTACGACCAGGTCGCCGCCCAGGTCAAGGAACTCGAGGCCGTTGTGAAGTCGGATCAGGCCGCCGTCGCCAGCGCCAGGGTCCAACTGGCTTATTGCCATATCACCTCGCCGATTTCCGGGCGCGCCGGGCTGCGCCTGGTGGACGCCGGCAACATCATCCAGTCCAGTGACACCACTCCGCTGGTGGTCATCACGGAGCTGCAGCCGGTCGCCGTGGTTTTTAACGTCGCGGAAGATGACCTGCCGAAGATCCAGGCGCAGTTGAAGGCGGGCCATACGCTGACCGTGGACGCCTTCGACCGGGACCAGACCAAAAAAATTGCGACCGGAACCCTGGAAACCCTGGATAACCAGATCGATCCGACCACCGGCACGGTCAAGCTCAAGGCTGTCTTCACCAACGACGACGAATCGCTTTTTCCGAACCAGTTTGTCAACGCGCGGCTGCTGGTGGACACGTTGGAGGACGCGACGCTGCTGCCAAACACCGTCATCCAGCGCAACGCCGACGGTGCCTTCATTTATCTGATCAAGCCGGACAAGACCGGCACGAATCAAACCGTTGCGATGCAGGCCGTCACCATCGGCGCGACGGACGGAACGGTTTCGGCGGCGGACGGGATTGATCCGGGCACGGTCGTCGCCGCTGACAATTTCAACAAGCTGACAGACGGGGCGAAAGTGGTGCTCCGTCCCGCCGGCGGCGGCGGTGGTGGTGCGGGCAAGGGCGGCCGGCGCAAGCAAGGTTCCCAGTGAGCCCGTCACGCCCATTTATCTTACGCCCGGTGGCGACATCGCTGCTGATGCTCGCCGTTTTGCTGGTCGGCTTTATCGCTTACCGGCTGCTCGCCGTTTCCGCGCTGCCGGAGGTGGATTATCCGACGATCCAAATCGTCACTTTTTATCCGGGCGCGAGCCCGGATGTGGCCGCATCCGCCATCACTGCGCCGCTGGAACGGCAGTTTGGCGAACTGCCGGGCCTTAACCAGATGACTTCGATCAGCTCCGGCGGCAGTTCCATCATCACGCTGCAGTTTGAACTGAACCTGAACATTGACGTGGCGGAACAGGAAGTGCAGGCGGCCATCAATGCGGCACAAAGCTACCTGCCCGCGGGCCTGCCCTCGCCGCCGATCTACAGCAAATCCAATCCCGCTGACGCGCCGATCATGACGCTGGCGGTCACCTCCAAAAGCTATCCGCTCTCGCAGGTCGAGGATTACACGGACACGCGGCTCGCGCAAAAAATCTCGCAGGTCACGGGCGTCGGCCTGGTGACCATCAGCGGCGGGCAAAAGCCGGCGGTCCGCATCCAGGCCAACCCGTCCGCCCTGTCGTCGTACGGCATCAGCCTGGAAAGCCTGCGCGCCACCCTGCAAACCGCGAGCGTGAACCTGGCGAAGGGAAATTTTGACGGTGCGCACCAGGCCTACGAAATCAACGCCAACGACCAGCTTTTGACCAGCAAGGATTACCGGCCGCTCGTCGTGGCGTATCGCAACGGCGCGCCGGTCGTCCTGTCCGACGTGGCCGAGGTGATCGACGATGTGGAAAACGCCAAGCTCGCCGCGTGGGCCAACAGCACGCCGGCGGTCATCGTGAACATCCAGCGGCAGCCCGGCGCGAACATCATCCAGGTCGTGGACCGCGTGAAACAATTATTGCCGCAGTTGAAAGCGAACCTTCCGGCGGGCATGGATGTTTCGATCCTGACCGACCGCACGACGACCATCCGCGCGTCGGTGCGCGACGTGCAATTTTCGCTGATGCTCACCATCGCGCTCGTGGTGCTGGCGATCTTTTTGTTCCTGCGAAATGTCTATGCGACGATCATCCCCAGCGTCGCCGTGCCGCTGTCGCTGGTCGGCACCCTGGGCATCATGTATCTGCTCGGCTACAGCCTGAACAACCTCACCTTGATGGCGCTGACGATCTCCACCGGCTTCGTCGTGGACGACGCCATCGTGATGATCGAAAACGTCTTCCGCTTCATCGAACAGGGCGAAAAACCGTTGCAGGCCGCGCTGAAAGGCGCGGAGCAGATCGGCTTCACGATCATTTCGCTGACGATCTCGCTGATCGCCGGGCTGATTCCGCTCCTGTTCATGGGCGACATCGTCGGCCGGCTTTTCCGCGAATTCGCCGTGACCCTGAGCGTGACGATCCTCGTATCCGCCTGCGTTTCGCTGACGCTCACGCCGATGATGTGCTCGCGCCTGCTCAAGGCGAAGGCGGACGAGAAAAAGCCGGGCCGGCTTTTTGAGGCATCCGAACGCGTCTATGACCGCGTCATCAAATTCTACGGGCGCACGCTGCAAACCATTTTGCGACACCAGACCGCGACGTTATTTGTGGCCCTCGGGACATTGGCGCTGACCATCCTGCTCTACGTCATCGTGCCGAAGGGATTTTTCCCGGTGCAGGACACCGGCGTAATCCAGGGCATTTCCGACGCCGCACAGAACATTTCCTTCACGGCCATGGCGGAACGGCAGCAGGCGCTCGCGGAGGTGATCTTGAAAGACCCGGCGGTCGAAAGCCTGTCGTCATTCATCGGCGTGGACGGCATCAACGCGACGCTGAACAGCGGCCGGATTCTCATCAACCTCAAGCCGCTCGAAGACCGGAAGATCAGCGCCAGCGATGTGATCCGGCGCCTGCAGCCGCAACTGGCGAACGTGGACGGCATCACGCTCAACATGCAGCCGGTGCAGGATCTGACCGTGGAAGACCGCGTGAGCCGCACGCAATATCAATACACGCTCGAGGACGCGAATGCGGATGAACTGAACCAGTGGACGACGAAGCTGGTGGATAAATTGCAGACGCTTCCGGAGCTGCGCGATGTGGCCACGGACCAGCAAACACAAGGCGCGCAGGCGACGCTGGTGGTCGACCGCGTGACGGCCTCGCGGCTCGGCATCACACCGCAGGCGATCGATAACGCCCTCTACGACGCGTTCGGCCAGCGGCAGATTTCCACGCTTTTCACGCAGTTGAACCAGTATCACGTCATCCTGGAGGCGCTGCCGGAATTCCAGCGCAACCCGTCAAAGCTGAATGACATCTATGTGCTTTCCGCCTCCGGCACAGCGGTGCCGCTGGGCACGTTCTCGCATTTCGAATCCGGCGTTGCGCCGCTCGCCATCAATCATCAGGGCCAGTTTCCCGCGGTGACCATTTCCTTCAACCTCGCACCCGGCGCGGCGCTGGGCCAGGCGACCAAGGCCATCGAGGCCGCGCAAAAGGAATTGAACATGCCGTTGAGCGTGCAGGCGTCGTTCCAAGGGACGGCGCAGGCGTTCATCGCGTCGCTCGCCAATGAACCGTGGCTCATTCTCGCGGCGATCATCACGGTATACATCATCCTCGGCGTCCTGTACGAAAGCTACATCCATCCGATCACGATCCTCTCAACGCTGCCCTCGGCGGGCGCGGGCGCCATTCTCGCGCTGCTGGTTTCCGGAACGGAACTCGGCGTGGTCGCGCTCATCGGCATCATCCTGCTCATCGGCATCGTGCAAAAGAACGCGATTATGATGATCGATTTCGCGCTCGACCTGGAGCGGAAGGAAAACAAGCCGCCGCAAGAGGCCATTTATCAGGCGTGCCTGCTGCGCTTCCGGCCGATCTTGATGACGACCTTTGCGGCGCTGTTCGGCGGTTTGCCGCTGGCGTTCGGCACCGGCACCGGCTCGGAACTGCGCCAGCCGCTGGGCATCGCCATCGTCGGCGGTTTGATCGTGAGCCAGGTGCTCACGCTGTACACGACACCGGTGATCTATCTGTGGTTTGGCCGGCTGGCCGCAAAATTTCCGCGGGCGGATGTGGCGGAGGAGGACAAGGCCGTTGTTCCGGCCCCGGCTGCATGAACATTTCCGCGCCATTCATCCGCCGTTCGGTCGGCACCACGCTGCTGACGGCGGCGATCGCGCTGGCGGGGATTGTGTCGTATCTGCAACTGCCCGTCGCCCCGCTGCCGCAGGTGGATTTCCCGACCATCTCCGTAGGCGCGTCGTTGCCGGGTGCGAGCCCGGAAATCATGGCTTCGTCCGTCGCGGCGCCGCTGGAACGGCAGCTCGGCCACATCGCGGGCGTGAACGAAATGACGTCATCCAGCACGCTCGGTGCAAGCGGGATCACGTTGCAGTTTGATTTGAACCGCGACATCAACGGCGCAGCGCGTGATGTGCAGGCCGCGATCAACGCCGCGCGCGCCAATCTGCCGGCGAACCTTCCGAGCAACCCGACCTATCGCAAGGTCAACCCCGCCGACGCGCCGGTGCTCATCCTCGCACTCACCTCGGACATCTACGACCGCGGACAGCTTTACGATGCGGCCTCGACGATCATCGAACAAAAGCTGCTGCAAATCGAAGGCGTCGGCCAGGTCAACATCGGCGGCGGCGCGCTGCCCGCGGTGCGCGTGGATGTCAACCCGGCCTTGTTGAACAGTTTTGGCCTGACCCTCGGTGATGTCAGCACGATGCTCGGCCAGCAAAATGCGAACCTGGCCAAAGGCCAGCTTTCCGATGACCACATGACGATGGACATCCTCGCAAACGACCAGTTGCTCAAGGCCGTCGATTACAAAAAACTTGTCGTCGCCTACCGCAACGGCGCGGCCGTCCGGCTGGCCGATGTGGCCAATGTGCAGGACAGCGTGGAAAATGTCCGCGCGGCCGGTTTCCTCAACGGCAAACCCTCAATCCCGCTGATCATCCTGCGGCAACCGGGCGCGAACATCATTGAGACCGTGGACCGGGTGAAAGCCTCGCTGCCATCCCTCAAGGCTTCAATGCCGGCGGGCATCAACATGAACGTGGTGCTGGACCGCACGACGACCATCCGCGCCTCCATCCGCGAAATCGAGCGCACGTTGCTCATCGCCGTCGCGCTCGTCATCCTGGTCGTGTTCGTTTTTCTGCGCAGCCCGCGCGCGACGCTGATTCCGGCCGTGGTGGTTCCGGTTTCCCTGATCGCCACCTTTGGCGTGATGTACCTCTTCGGTTACAGCGTGGATAATCTGTCGCTGATGGCACTGACCATCTCGACCGGCTTCGTGGTGGACGACGCGATCGTCGTCATCGAGAACGTCACGCGGCATTTGGAAATGGGGTTGCGGCCGGTGGAAGCGGCGCTGAAAGGAGCCCGCGAGGTCGGGTTCACCGTGCTGTCCATCAGCATTTCGCTTGTGGTGGTGTTCATCCCGATTTTGCTGATGGGCGGGATCGTGGGCCGGCTGTTCCGCGAATTTGCCGTGGTACTGTCCACGGCCATCCTCGTCTCGCTGGTCGTTTCGCTCACGACCACGCCGATGATGTGCGCGCGCCTGCTGCGGCATCGCAAACCGGAAGAGCATGGAAAAATTTACCATGTGAGTGAAAAGGTTTTCACCTGGCTGCTCGGCGCCTATGAACGCAGCCTGACTGTCGTGCTGCGGCATCCGGCGATCACGCTGGTGACCCTTCTGCTGACGATCGCCCTGAACATTTATCTGTTCGTCATCGTTCCGAAGGGATTTTTTCCACAGCAGGACAACGGAACCATGCAGGGCGGCGTGCAGGGTTCGCAGGATATTTCCTTTCCGGCGATGCACGCGGCGACCCTGAAGTTTGTGCGGGCCATCACCAACGACCCGGCGGTGCAAAACGTCGTCGCCTTCACCGGCGGCCAGGGCGCGGCCAACAGCGGGTTCATCTTTCTGGCGCTCAAGCCGCTGGATGAACGCAAGGTCCGGGCGGACCAGGTCATCGCGCGCCTGCGGCCGAAGCTTGGCGCCGTGCCGGGCGCGTCGCTGTTTTTGCAGGCCGGGCAGGATCTGCGCATCGGCGGACGCCAGAGCAGCGCACAGTATCAATACACGATCCAAAGTGAAAACCTGGACGACCTCCTGAAATGGGGGCCCATTTTGCTCGCGCAAATGAAAACCCTGCATGGTTTCGGTGAAGTCAACAGCGACCAGCAGAACAACGGCCTGCAGGCGTCGCTCGTCTATGACCGCGTCACGGCCGCGCGGCTGGGCGTTTCGCCGCAGACCATCGACCAGACGTTGTACCAGGCGTTCGGCCAGGCGCAGGTTTCGACGATGTATTCGTCATTGAACCAATATCACGTCATCATGGAGGCCGCCCCGCAATTTTTGCAGGGCCCGCAGGGGCTGGCCGGGATCTATCTGCGCGCGACCAACGGCACCGCGATGGTTCCGCTCAACGCCGTGGCGCATTACGAGCCAACGACCGCACCCATCTCCGTGAATCATCAGGGCCAGTTTCCGGCCGTCACGCTCTCGTTCAATCTCACGCCGGGGTTTGCGCTGAGCGACGCGGTGAAGTCGATCCAGCAGATGGAACAAAAAATCAAGATGCCCGGGACGATCCACGGCAATTTTGCCGGAACCCTGCAGGCCTTCCAGCAATCGCTGGCGACCGAGCCGTTTCTGATCCTGGCGGCGCTGGTGGCGGTCTACATCGTGCTGGGGATGCTGTATGAAAGTTACATCCACCCGATCACGATCCTTTCCACGCTGCCATCGGCCGGTGTCGGTGCGGTGCTGGCGCTGTTGATCTTCAAAACGGACCTGAGCATCATCGCGGTCATCGGCATTTTGCTGCTGATCGGCATCGTGAAAAAGAACGCGATCATGATGGTGGACTTCGCGCTCGCGGCCGAACGCGAGGAGGGGAAAAGTTCGCGCGATGCGATTTATCAGGCGTGCCAGTTGCGTTTCCGGCCGATCTTGATGACCACGATGTCCGCGCTGTTCGGCGCGCTGCCGCTGATCCTGAGCAACGGCACGGGCTCGGAACTGCGCCGGCCGCTGGGCATCACGATCGTCGGCGGGCTGATCATGAGCCAGGCGCTCACGCTATACACCACGCCGGTGGTCTACCTCTATCTGGACCGCCTGCGGTTGTGGCGGGAAGGCAGGCACGAAAGGAAAATCAAAGGCGTGATGGCAGTGCAACCGGCGACGCCTGCCTGATATTCATTGTTCATTTTGGAAAACGGTTTTTGGTTCAGCATCGAAGCCGGCCGGCCTAACCAGGCGCTATTTTCAAACCGGTGGCGATGCGCTATGTTCAAGCCATGGCCCGAGGCCATATCTCAGCATGAAATCAACGAACCGAATCATTTTAACGGGCGCGGTCATCGCCTGCGGGTGGCCGGGCATCAGCGACATCCGGGCGCAAAGCACCAACGCCTTGAGCGAGGGCGATACACAGGCGACCATGGCCATCCAGCAGGACGGCGATTTGCGCACCTATGAATTGAAGAGCAACGCGGAGCTGCGCGACAACCGTCCGCCGGAAAAGAAGGCCGTGTTTTCCGAAACGGCGGGTCACGCCACGGTGCGGACGGGCAACGTGATGTTTGACGGCCTTTACGCGATGGCGGTCCATGAGGCGGTGCTGAATTCGGTTTCGCAGATCAAGGACAGCGCCTACGGCAAGGACGAGCCCATCCAGCTGGAGGCGTACCAGACGGGCGAGTCCTGGACGTATGTCTGGACGCGGGACCTGGCGTACTCGGTCAATCTGGCCCTGGGCGGATTTGACCCGCCGCGCGCGACCAATTCGCTGTTGTTCAAGACTTCCGTCTTGAAAGCCTCCGTCACCAGCGGCCGCCGGAACCAAATCATCCAGGACACAGGTTCGGGCGGCAGCTACCCGGTTTCGAGCGACCGCGTGGTCTGGGCGCTGGGCGCGAGCGAGACGATGAAATTCCTGACGGCGGATGAGCGGGAAAAATTTCTCAAGCAGATCTATCCCATATTGCATGACACCATCGAACAGGACCGCCGGCTGGTGTTTGACCCGGCGGACGGCCTGTATCGCGGCGAACAGTCGTTCCTCGACTGGCGCGAGCAAACGTACCCGGGCTGGACGAAGGACAACGTCATGGCGATCGCGATGTCGAAGACGCTCTCGGTGAACGCGGCGGATTATTTTTTGCTGCAGACGGCGGCCGAATACGCGGGGCGCGTGGGACAGACGGCGGACCAGGCCCGCTACCACCAGTGGGCGGAGGCGCTGAAAAGTTCCATCAACGGACATTTCTTCGATGCCGAAGCCGGGCTTTACAGCACCTGCCTGCTCTCGGACGGCATCAATGAGATCCGGACGCATCGTTACGACCTGCTGGGCGAATCGCTGGCCATCCTGTGCGGGGTCGCCAACCAGGCCCGGACGGAATCGATCCTGCGGAGCTATCCGGTGGGCCCGCACGGACCCTCCGTGGTGTGGCCGCAGGAGCGGACGGTGCCGATCTATCACAACCAGGCCATCTGGCCGTTTGTGACCGCGTACTGGACGAAGGCCGCCCGCCAGGCCGGCAACACGGAGGCCGTGGACCAAGGCGTCCAATCACTGGAGCGCGAGGCGGCTTTCAACCTGTCCAACATGGAAAACTTCGATTTTGTTTCCGGAAAACCGGAGGTGAAGGGACAGGCTCTGAACGGGCCGGTCATCAATTCGCGCCGCCAACTGTGGTCGGTGGCCGGCTACCTCGCGATGGTCCAGGATGTGGTCTTTGGCCTGGAGACATCGTGGGACGGCATCCGTTTTGAACCGTTTGTCACGGCCAAGCTGCGCAATGAAACTTTTGGGGACAGTGACATGATCGAACTTGATCAATTCAACTATTGCGGTGCGGCCATCCAGGTGCGGGTCCATCTGCCGCCCAAAGATTCCTTCAAAGCCGGCGTTTGCCAGGTGAGCCGGGTGGAAATCAACGGGCAGGGCGCGGGCGAGGGTTTTGTGCCGCCGTCATCGCTGCTCAGTTCCAACCTGTGGGATGTCTACCTCGCGGCGCCGGAAACGGCGGGGAAGGCCGCGGCATTGCGGCTGGCCGAGGTGAACAATGAACGGGCGCGGTTCGGCCCGGCGCAACCGGTATGGGACGAGACGCGGCACGGCGGCATCATGGCGGGAGACGGCAAACTGGTTCTGCACTTCCAGCACAGCGACGCCGCCAACGTCGTATTCAACATCTATCGCGACGGCGCGCTTTACGCGAAGGGAATCCGGGAGACGAACTGGGCGGATGCCGCATCAGGTGACTTTAACGAACGCGTGCGGCAATACGTGGTGGAAGCCGTGGACCCGGTCAGCGGCAACGCCTCGCACCTGACCCCGCCGCGGGCTTACCTGAATTTCCGCCAACAACAGGTCATCCCGGCCACGAACATGGTCAACCAGGGGGGCAACCTGGTGTCCAACCATTTTGAAAATTGGGGCAAGCCCGGGGACACGCTGGTGACAAAACCCTTCAGCGTGTCGCTCAGCGGCCGCTATGCCATCCGCGCCGAATTTTCCAACGGGGCCGGGCCGGTGAACACCGGCATCACCTGCGCGGTAAAAAAGCTGGATTTGCGCAAGGGCGGAACCGATGCGCCGACCGACTCGGGCTACCTGGTCATGCCGCAGTCCGGCGACTGGAAGCGCCGGGACCTGTCGTCTCCCGTGGTAGCCGACCTGGTGGCCGGGGAAGAGTACACCCTCCAAATCAGCGAGGACGACGCCACGCGCAACATGAGCCACCTGAAGAACAACGAACGCTACACGGCGTGGCCCGGCGGCGGCGATGCAGGTTATAACTTTGTGAACATTTTTACGCTGAACCTGGTCAACCTGGCGGCCGACGCAGGCACGGGGGCCCAGTAAACGGGCGGGCGAGGACTGAGGCCGGCGGATGCGGATATGCACAGGTGCCGGGAACGCGCCGCAACATTTAGGGAAATGTTCCACTTCCGCAATCCGGCGCAACCCTATTGCGTTTCAATCCCCGCCTGGGCTACTGTGGCGTCATCCGTGAACACCCATATTTTCAGACCGTGCGTCCTGGTTTTCAAAATTGTCCCGGCGCTCCTTTTATTCAGCTTCAACCATCCCGCACGCGCGCAGGATGCATCCAACCAACCGACCCGCTGGGAAACCCGCGCACAGCAGAAAACCGAGCTGAACCAGGGCATCACGTGGCTGACGCATGAACCGCTGGATTTTCTGCTCCGGCGCGGCGACCACTTTGACGACGAGCCGGACAGCTACCAGAAAATGTGCACACCGGAGAACCTGAAGCGCATGGCCGACGCCGGCATCCGCTATGGCCGGATTTATTTTTACAAGGGCTTCGGCAAGGAATACGAAAAGGCGAACATGGAGCAGGCCAAAACCACCGCGGCCATCATGCACGGGCTCGGCATGAAGGTGGATCTTTACGTGGGCGGGACGATGTTCACCGAAACCCTCTATCACGAGCTGCCGGAGGCGAAGAATTGGGAGCAGCGCGACCAGCACAATCAATGGGTGCCCTATGGCAGCCAGACCTTCCGGCATTATGCCTGTCCCAACGAACCGGCTTACCGCGATTACCTGAAAACAATCCTCAAATACGCCGTCGAGGAGGTCCACGCCGATCAAATCTCGTTCGACAACATCATGCTGCAGCCGGAACCGGAATCCTGCCGCTGCCCGCGCTGCCTTGCGGCGTTTCACGATTTTCTGCGGCAACGCTACCCGACCCCCGAGTCGGTCCGGCGCCGGTTCGGCCTGCCGGATGTCGACTGGATCGTGCCCACTGAATGGGATTCACCGACCCAGCCGGACGGCATCGGCGCGCTCAACGAGCCGGTCTTGCAGGAATGGGTGCGGTTCCGTTGTGAATCACTCGGGCATTATGCCAATGATCTTTATGACTACGTCAAAAGCCTGAATCCAAACGTCTCCGTGTTGTACAACATCAAGGGCGTTTACAGCTACAACCGTTACTGGGCCAACGCGGTCTATCATCCGTTGTACGCCAACCGGATCGATGTGATGTCCTTCGACACGGGCGGTTATGATGCGCGGATCGATGCCCATACCGGGGCGCTGGTTTCCCAAATCCGTTCCTACAAGGTCGCACGGCGGTTAAAGGCCAGTTGTGAGGCGCCGCTGCAGGATGATCTCCTGTGTGCGCTGGACATGGCGTTTGATTACGAAACCCCCGTGACGGGCAGCCCCGGCGTCCCCTTCACCACGCACGTGTCCACGCCGATGCTCGAGTTTTATCGCGAATATCTGGACCGTTATTTCCGGGGCACGGAGAGCGTGGCGGACGTGGCGGTTTTACACACGTGGCCCTCCATGGCTTACAGCATCAATGACACCTACGTGCCCACGACATTGATGGAACAGGTGCTGATCCAGCATAAAGTTCCCTTCGATATTTTGTTTGATGAGGACATGGAGCAGATCAGCCGCTATCAGGAAATCATCCTGCCCGGCCAGGAATGCGTGGGGGACGCGCAGGTGCAGCAACTGCTTAAATTTGTCCGCGCCGGCGGAACCTTGCTGCTGACCGGCAACACCGCGCAATACAATCAGTGGCGCGAACGCCGTCGTGTCAACCCGCTGCTCCCGGCACGCACAGAGGGCAAGGGCCGGATTGTTTATCTCCCGGAAATTATCCGCGCGGATTCACCTGCGGGCAAAGCGGCGGCGGTCGAGGAAAATGCCGAGCCGGGTGCCACCGCCCAGCGCATCACCCGCATGTCGCCAGCGCAATGGCTGCTGCCCAAAAATCATGAGGCGATCGACCAGGCCGTGGTGGCGGGTCTGCCGCAGGGGCTTTCCCTGGAAATGGATGCACCGCTGACCACGGTGATGGATCTGCTCACCCGCCCCGCCAGCCGCGAAACCATCGTTCACCTGGTCAACTTTGACCGCCACAACCCGCTCGCGCCGGTTTCCGTGACCGTGCGCAAAGAATTTTCCGGGCCGGTCAAATCGGTCAGTTGTCTCTCGCCGGATCGGAACCAGACTTTGCCTTTGGAATTCAAAGAGGAGGCGGATCATGTGACTTTTACGATTCCGGCCACGAAAATTTACGCGATGGCGGTCATTGCCCAGTAAGATCGCCGAGCATTCATGCCCGTGAATTATTATTTTGAAGCGGGGACCGGGCCGGCTTCGGGTTTGGCGGCACCGGCTTTCTGACCGTCCACAAATGCCTTGTAGGCTTTTTCCCAATCATAGCCGTGGCTCTTCAGATATTTTTCAATTTCCGTCTTATGCTTTTTAAAGATGGGGGCCATTTCATCCGCGTTTTTGACATCGAGGCTGTCTTCGCGGGCCTGCGCCAGCTGGTCAAGGATCACGCGGTCGTCATCCGGCGTCAGCTTGGGGAGAATCTGGTGATAGACCTTGAAGGTGGCCGGCAGTTTGTTGGCGGTGAGCCCGTCTTTGACCGAATCAACCTGCTCCGGGGTCAGGTCGGCCTGCAGGCCGGCGATGAGGTTTTTGTGAATGGAGGGATCAAGTTGAAGCCCGGCGTTGTGCGCATCGCGCACGGCCCGGAGGTTGGTGGCGAGCACCGCCCGTACCCGCTCCTGTTTGGCCGCATCCGGCAATCCGAGGGCGGCGACGAGGGCGGCGACGCGCTTGTCCAGGGCGGCGTCAGACGCGGCCGTGGCGGGCGGGGCCAAAGAAGCCAACATGGCCGATTGCGCGGGCGACAACCCTTCCTTCGGCAACGGATTCTTGCCGAAGCGGAGGAGAATGGTGGTGACGCCGTCCGCCCCCACCGTTGCCACCGCCTTGGCGCGCAACTCTTGGGCCGTCAGTTCGGAGAACTTCCTAAGCTTGCCGTTGTGGACGACGATGGTGCTGTCGTTGACCACGACCGTGCGTTCCATCCTGGTGCCTTTTTCGTTCCACTTGAACGTCAGGCTGACGGATTTGTCGGCGTTGACGGTGTTGCTGACAATGTCCAGCCCGACGGTCCGGGAAAGTTTCATCGCGGCCGGGACACCGTTCGTGGCCCCGGAAGCCATGCCGATGATGGCGGAGGAAACGAGCACGAGGGCCGTGAGAACGGTTTTTTGCCACGCGCTTGGCAGGAATAACCGGGCGGTTCCGCTGAATGAGCCGTCCCAGCCGCACAACGACACGAAGCGTCCGGGTTTCGAGCAATGAGTCTGCTTCATGAGTGCAGCGGTAGACGGCCGGGCAGGCAATGCGGTTACGCCAATAGCATAAAGGAGTCACCCATTAGGCGGCGGGGCAGGCTTTGAGAGTTCCACATTCAATGAGTCCTTTTCGTGCTTTCTGCCACTCTTCCCAACATCTCTCCGGATCAATATCCTTGTAACCCCGCGCTTCCTCAATCTTGGGCACGACATCAACCGGAACCGCCACCGAAGGACAACCATCCCGGATCTCAATCACTTCCGCCCCGGTCAACGCGCTGCCCTTGGCCCGCTCGCGATCTATCAAGGTCGCGAGCAAACTCGGCATCGGGAATATGACCAAATTTTCGGGATCACTCATGCGTAACACGGCTTAACGACGGAAACTCAGCGACACGGTGCATCCGCCTACGCCCAGCGCTACGTCGCGACAGGCGGGGACGCGTAGATTACAATCCCGATATGCGGCATCGGGATCTCGCGGGCCCGACCAAAAACGCTCCCGCCGATGGAACAACAACCACGCTGCACCGCCCAGCGGATGCCGGGTTCGCTGCCGCGGCGCAGGGTTAGACGACGCGATTCTCTTCATCCTCAAGCTCCTTTCTGAACAACTCGAAGTTCTGCTGAATATGAATCCGCAAACGCTCCACCATCTCGTCAAGCGCATCTTTGTAGGTGCGATCTATCTCATGGAGCCCGGCCCCGACTTCGCCAGACTCCAGAATCAAGTCGGCTCGCTTACCATCATCCTTCGGAATGCGACCGTGTGGAAATGCTGCAGCGGCTTCATCCAGATACGCCCGTGCCCTCGTCGCTCCGATGCGCTTGAGCCAGACCCGTGCCTTGGAAAACCAATGCGCCTGCCCATCCTCGATCAACCACTTCCCAATGCCATCATTCCCGGCGTAGAGAGCAAGGCCGCTCAACGTCGAAATCATCTGCCGCAACTCGTGCCGTCTCCCGGGCGGTGGATGAAAATTTGTGCCCGGCGGGATGGCGAGATCCGTCAACCCGTCCAAAAATTTGGAAGTACCGGGGATGGCAAGAATCTCTTTAAGCTTCTTCGGTGGTGTTCGTCTTCGTAGGTCAACCATAACGAGGTGAAGTGGTCCAGGCGACGTCACTCCAAAATCAAGGTCTTGAGAATCATCTGGTGCACCGCGTCTGAATCTGCGTCGGCAAACGTGATGTATAAAATGGCAACGCAATGCCCCTGCTGGTTCGGGAAAAGATAGGTGTGTGTCCGGAGCCTGGTGGCCACTCCATTCTTTGTGTCTGAACTCTCGTAGGAAAAACGAATGCCCCGGACGCCGCTGTCCGCGATGAAATCTTCCTGCTGGAAAGAATCCGGCGACACGCCCGGCATGGCCGCCGCCTTCGACCGAAAAAGCGCGATTCCGGACTGGGCATCGGCTCCCAGTGAGGTCGCATAAACCTTGATCATGCCGCCATCAAAGGGTCCCTGACCGATGAGAATCGGCGGGCAGACGATCTGCCGGCCATCGGGAGCATCCGTCCGTTCCCAGTCAGCGCCGGGAACCAGCGCCACGCCGGAACCGGCAAAAGAAACTGCGCCCGCTGCCAAGGCCCGCCGGCAACCATGAAATACCATGACTGCCGTCGCGATGGTCACGATACAAACCAGTATGCTGATCCACATCAGGCTCCGGGTGTCACCGGACGACCCGGGCTCAGCGACGCGCTTCGTGCCCCTGAACTGTCCGGACAAAACCAGCGCCAGCACGACGCCGATAACCAGGCCGCCGGCGCTGCTAACGTAGCTGTTGAGCCGGTTGAAAGCATCGTCACCCAATTGGAAGCAAGCCATGTCCGAGGCGAGCCGGAACGCGCCGACCGCAATCCAGATGGGTGCGATAAGGCCAAAGGCCAGCTTTGCCCAACCGGCGCGGACGCGCTGCCGGTCAAAAGGGGCGAATCCGAAAAGAACGCCGGCGGCGATGATGTTACAATCAATGATGGTGGCGATGTCCATAAACGCGCAAGCCAACGACCCAAGCTAAGCGACCCGGCGCACGGGACACAACGATGGCAACCGCGATACTCCCGCCGGGTTCGCTGCAGCGCATGGTTATGCGATGTGGTCATTCTCTTTTGATTTTAATACATCGGCTGGATCTTTACCAAATCATCAGCTTGCAGTGGCGTTTTCATGTATCCAGATTTGAGCGTGCTCTTGGGGCTGCCGTAATAGACATTAACGAGGTTCGTGCCGCTGCGGACCACTGTGATTCCAGAACTAAAATCAGTGGGCCCTCCGGCATCACTAACCAAATCCGTTACTTTCATCCCAATCCTGTATGGGTAGTGCCCCGGATGGACAACCTCACCGCGAATCTCGATGCTTCCGCTGGCCGTAGCCAGTGTCGGAGGATCACTATGCGTCACGCATCCTGCGACCAAAAAAAGCAAAGCAGAGATGGTAAGAAAGTTCATGGTGATGATGCCTAGACGTAGAAAGCTGCGCCACCGCCGACTCGTGACGTGAACCGCGATAGCGAAACGGTCAGCGGCTCTGGCGGTTGGCGACGGTGACTGGTTAGCACACCAACCCCATCCGATGGGGGCAATGACGAAAGAAGCTGGCAATTCATAACTAATTGAATATAAACATTTTATGTTTCAAGCTAGTTAAGAGGCGGCTGGTTTCTCACGCTCAAATCCCATGAGCAGATCTAACTCCGTCCAGCGCGCCCCGTCAATGAGATGGGGATCCGTGAACATGTAAAAAATCACCTCATGCCAATGGTCCCGGTCCGATTTTGGTGCCGGACCAACGCCCGCGTGAACCCAACCCGCGCTGGCAAGCCCTGCAAATGTGTCTGCCAAACCGTCCATTGTAAGCTGGGGTTGATAAATCTGCGGCAAGCCATAACTCCTGCTATAAAGCCACCAGCATAACTGCCGGGCATCGGTATCGCTCACACCTTCCGGGAATTTCTGCATTAAATATGACGCGAGGTTTTGCATAACGCTTCGTTGCTGCTAGACCCAAACTCAGCGCCGGGTCAGGCCATGGCGCAGTCATCGGGCGAGCATAGGTCTGAGGTTTGGGGATGTCGAGACGGGAACCGCTGGGGCTCTTTTGTCCGCCACCCTCCGGCGGGTGGCGGACAAAAGAGAGGAGATTTTTTGGGCAGGTACCCAGGGTAGCTCCTTCGTCGCAACCTTGGGCTGAGTGCTGCAACTCCGTTGGAGTTGTCAGATGGAGTGGCAGATCGACGAAGGGCGAGGATGGATTGATGACAGCCTTTCAAAATGCCAATGTTTTTGCATTTTTGCGCAATTTTTGACCCGGATCATCATTTGCAAATTATTCATTTTAAACCATTAGCGAAAGCGTTTTTAAATTTTTGGATCAGAGGGCGTTCCCACTCCCGAAAAATGAAAATAAATGGCATAAATCTGCATTCTACATTCCCGGGAGAAATTCAACTTTCAAACAGGTGTGATTTAATCGGGAGCATGAGACGCGAATTGAACCGCCAAGTCGCCAAGGACGCCAAGGTCCTGAGGCTGGGTCGTGTTCAGGATTCAGGAGGGGTGGGGGCAAAAGCTCCAAGCGTCCAACCTCCAAGCACCAGTCCCGCAGAGCGGGATCCAAGCTCCAAACAGCCAAGGTTGGCGGATGGCGTGGTTGGTTTCGGAGGCGCGAGTGGCAGGCGACACGCTGCGGCTGGTCCCGCAGTTGCGGGACACAGCCGCCGCCCATTTCTGAAAACCGTCAGTCGCCCGCGGGTTCGCCCAGCCACACCGGTTTATACCCGTTGGCACCGGTTGGCACCGGTTGGCACCACTTGGCACCGATTTACACCTTCTTTTTAAAAAAATTATGAAAACAGGTGCTTGCGTACGGGGGCTTGGCAGTCGGCCATCAAGCCGGACGGGCCGACAGACGATGGGAAATGACTAATGCCTAAAACCTAATGGTACTAGCGTACTGCCACCATGAATGACGAATGTACTAGCGTACGGCCACCAATGACGAAACGGGACGGGTCCCGGGTCTGGAGACCGTTTATCCGGGTAAATCCGACCTAATCCGACCAAAAAAATTAAAATCATGAAGCTTACGCAGCAAGGCAAGAGCGGGCGCCGGCCGGGAACGGTGCCCAATAAGAACTTGCGGGCGAGCCGCCCGCGCTCCGAACGGCAAAGGTCCCGCACGGGCGGGCGTTCCGGGGCAGGCCAGAGTCTCCTCACGTCGTCGCCTGCAACCGGGAACCAAGGTTCGTTGGGCCACGTTGGGCTTGGTTGGACCCTAGAATTTTTTAAAAGGTGCGAGCCGCACTGGCAACTGGCGTACGGCCAGCATAGGGTTTGGCGTTCCAAGGGCTGGGCAACGGGGGGAAGTGGCTCGCGGGGACGCTCGCCCCACCACTGCATTGGGACGGACTCTGGCGTCAATTCCCAAAGATTCACAAGCTTTCCCAAAGTTTCCCAAGGTTTCCCAACACTTTTTAAAAAATAAAAATGACCGCCCAGACCAGCGGACGTCAGGGTGCTGGCGGACGGCCACCCATCTGAAATTTGCGAAAGGGCCAATGAAAACGAAAAAATTAAACCAAATTAAACCGCCGCATCCGCGGAATGACCAAGCCCTAATGACGAATGACTAAAAATCCAAATAGCCAAGGCCCAACTTGCTGGTGCGGTGGTGCGAGCCGCACTGGCGGGCGCTCCAAAGGCCGGCGAATCCGGGCGAATCCGGGTAAATCCGACCAAATCAAACTACGGCAGTTCCAGCAGCGGGCATTCCAGCCGGTAGAATTGTTTCGGCGCATCGGCATTCACAACGCCGGTGAAGTTGAAGTTGCCACCGGCGTCAAAGGCATTGGTCGCGACCACGGTCCAGCCGGCCGGCGGGAGGGCGAGATTGGTGGCCACCAGCACGTAATACGATGCCAGCGGAATGCCGGCCGTGCCGCTGAACTGAAGGTTCCCACCGGACAGGCCGACGGTGCCGATGCGCGGGGACGACGGCAGTCCCGGCTGAAGCTGGGTGAAGACAAAACGGTCGGTGGAAATCCAATAACCGGTGGCCGCGTTATTCGCAGCGACCACGGCGAGACGGATGACGCGGTTGGCATTGTTGGTGAAGGTGACGATGCCATAGTCGGTCACGGGATAAACTTGCGTCGCAGAATACTGGTCCAAATCGCTTCCCAAAACCGTCCCATCCAGCGTGAAGGTGATGATGCCGCGCTGGGTGTTGCCCTTCCAGGACATCTGGATGTCGTAGGTGCCGGCCGGAATGTTTGTCACCGTGTAGCTGATGGACGGCCCCAAGCCGGCGGCTTCCAGCGCGAGCCAGTGGCCGCCGCTGGTATTGGCATCATTTTGCAGAACGGCGGCCGCGCCGTTGGTGGTGTAGGGCAAATTTTCGGCTTCGAAGGCAAAAGTGACATTGGTTTGCGTCACCGGGGGCGAAGCGAGGGAGAGCGACGTGCCCGGGAAATTATAAATGGCCGTGTTCACCGCGCTGTTCGTCATGCCATCCGCATAGGCGACGGCCAGCAAAATGGTCTCCTGGCTGATGGCGACCGGCGCGGAATAAAGCGTTCCGTTCGTGGGGGTCGGCGTGGTGCCGTCCATGGTGTAACGGATGGCGGCCCCGGGCGTGCCGGAGGCGATGGCCACGGATTGCGCGGCGGAATAGGTGCCGTCGCCGGGGCTGAAATGCGGCGGCGAAACAATCAGCGCGGGCGTGGCGTTGCCGGCGTTGACCCGCAACGTGGCGCCGGGCGACGGGGCAGCGGCGGTCGCGACGTCATTGACCGCCCCGTAACCGGACGTGTTCAAAAAATCCAGGTCGTAGTTGGTGTTGTTGGATCCGACATCCGCCTTGAAGTTGCTGAACAAAATATTGGTCACCGTATCCGTGACGACTGCGGGCCGGTCGTCGTTGTTGTCGAAATGAACCTGGCAGTTGGTGAAGCTGATGTTTCCGGCATAGCGCACATACCAGCCGAACGACGGGCGCACGCCCATCGAATCCGGCGTCCAGTTGCCGTTCTGGACAGGATAGTTCGTGACCGCCGTGGCGGGGTTGCCGCCAATGGTCGAGAGGTTCACATTGTTGAACGTGATGTTTTCGATGGGAACAGTGTTGTAGCCGTCAATCGTGGCCGTGTTCGTGCGGCCAAACAGGGTCGAGTGATAGGCCGTGACGTTGTTCAGGCTGATGTTGCGGATGCGGCCGACGGAAGGATTGGGCGAACCCGTCGTACGCGAATCCAGTTTCAGCAAGACCGGGCAGGCGCAGTTGGTCATGGTGATGTTGTCGTAGGTGACGCCATCGATGACCGAGCCGTCCTGCGAGGTGATGCCGATGCCGGCCTTGCCCGCGCCGCCGATGCCGATGTTCGACCACGTGACATCGCGAAAATCGCCGACGGTCTCGGAACCGAATTGCAGCGCGTTGTTCTCCGTCGAGAGGATCTGGCAATTGACGATGTGGATGTCCTGGCTGTTGATCTTCAGGCCGAGCGCGTAGTCACTTTTCAAGACCATGGCATCGTCGCTGCCGGTGATGGTGCAGTTGGTGATGATGACATCCGAACTGCTGATGAGGTTGAAGCCGTCGCGCGAGGAGCTTTCCAAAATCTGCGCGCCGCTCACCAGCAGATTGGAGCAGCCGTTGGCGAGGATCCCGAAATGCCCGCCGCGCGTGATGGTCAGGTTGGTGATGACGACATGGCTGCACAGCACCAGGCACAGCGCCTTGTCGCCCTGGCCGGCGGCGGGAGTCTGCGTCGTCAGGTTGCCATTGCCATTGATCTCGCCGGGCCCGGCAAAGGTGAGGTTCGTCAGATTTTCGCCCCAGATGAGCGCGTCGTGAAAATAACTGTGACCGTAATCCTGGTAACCGGCAAAGGCGCTGGTCTCGGCCGGGTCAATGTCCGTCTTCGAGGCCGTGATGACGGCGCCATTGCTCAAGCAGAGCGTGAGATTGTTGGTGGGGTGGATCGAGCCGCAGAAGTAAGTTCCGGCGGGGAACGTCACCATGCCGCCGCCCGCCGCGGCGGCGGCGGCGATGGCGGCATTGATGGCCGGGCTGTCGAGGGTGGTGCCGTCACCCGCCGCACCGTAATTCCTGACGTTGAAGATGGGCGCCGTCTGCGCGGAGCAGAAGCCCGCGGACACGAGACAAATCATCAGGAGCGCCAGGCGCAGGTTCATAAAAAATTGCCGCCGGATGAAAACGCCCCCGGCGGCAACATCCGAGTTTTTTACCGGCGGTTACGGTGTTTGCAGGATGTAGAATTGTTGCGGCGCGGCCGGGTTGACGCCATTGGTCACCGAGAAATTGCCGGCACCATCAAACTGCGAACTGAAGTTGGTGGTCCACCGGCCCAGGGGCAACAGGAGGTTGGTGGTGGTCAGGACGGAAAAGGATCCGTTGAGCGAGCCGTTGGAGCCGCTGAACACAAGGTTGGTTCCCGACAAGACAACGCTGGTGATGCCCGGCTGGGTGGCGCCGGCGATGATGTTCAGCGTGCCGCTGGAAGCGAGGCTGCCGGTATCCCAGTTCAGACCGGGACCGGGCGTCGCCGGCACGATGTTT
>DATHQS010000358.1:0-10658 GCA_035482455.1 Candidatus Acidiferrales bacterium
CCATCCGTACCACCGTGCAAAAACTCAAGAGCGCGACCGTCGTGGAGGTCAGCACCAACCACAGCTACACACGCATCCGCTTTGATTCGCATGTTGTCAGCTACCATCAGGTCGCGCAGGCCATGGCGGAAGCCGGAAAAAGCGCGGGGAAAAATTACGACCCCTATCTGGTTTTTATCGTTTCGGAATATGCGCGGTCAAACAATGCGGAGAACGTGGACGCCATCTTTGCCGGCAAACGATTGAATACACGCGTACACGTCGCCCCATTGGACAAGGCCAAAGGCGAATTCAGCGTTCATTTCCTGCCCTTGAAGGTCGATCAGACAATAACAGCGCCACAGGGATTTAATGGCGGGCATTTGCATCATCCGGTCAGTGACCCGCCGCCGCGCGGACTGGGGCTGACGTCTGATTATGCGGCGAACTATGATAAGCGTGTTCGAGAAAGTTCTGCGGCGGCCCAAACAGGTCCGAAGTAATTGCACGGACAGCACCCTGTTTTAGATCGCCAATCCGTCACGCTATCGATGACGCGGCGCGAATCCCGCTGCAAATTGTCCGGTCACCATCTGGCGAAGTATTTGCCGTTGCGCAGCCACAGTCCGCGCACGCGGTGCTTGCGTGAATCAAACACTTTCTGGTACACAGAAGCCGGCGGTTTACTGGGTGATGCAGAGGCTTGCATGACCATGAACCTTAGCAAATACCTTAGCAGTGCCAAGTTCCGACCGGTTAGGCACTCCTAAAGCATTGGTAATAAACGGTTGCCGGTGTGGCGAAATGGCAGACGCACAGGACTTAAAATCCTGGGACCCTAAAAAGTCGTGCGGGTTCAAGTCCCGCCACCGGCACCAATTTGTATGGTTGCCGGCCTTGCGATGTTTTTTGAATCAAACACCGGGCGGCAGTAATTTCTCCTGTCTGGAACCAGTGTTAACCAACTTGTGAAATCCGTTTAAAATGAAAATTTTAGTCACCGGCGGCGCGGGTTTCATCGGCAGCCACATCGTCGGGCATTTCCAAGACAAGGCGGAAGTGCGGGTCCTGGACAATTTGCGGTCCGGTTACCAGCGCAACCTCGCGGGGTTCCGGCACGAGTTCATCGCAGCTTCCATTTTGGACCGCGAAGCCATGCGCCGGGCCGTTCAGGGGGTGGATTATGTTTTCCACCTGGCCGCAATGATCAGCGTGCCGGAATCCATGGCCCGGCCGGTGGATTGCAATGAAATCAACACCACCGGCACGCTCGTCGTGCTGGAAGAGGCGGCGAAAGCGGGCGTAAAAAAACTGGTCTTCAGCAGTTCCGCCGCGATTTACGGTGACAATCCGGTGGTGCCAAAAGTCGAGACGATGCTGCCGGAACCGAAAAGCCCTTACGCCATCACCAAGCTGGACGGCGAGTTTTATTGCAAGATGTTCACCCAGGAGGGCCGGTTGCCAACCACGTGCCTGCGCTATTTCAATGTCTTCGGTCCGCGCCAGGATCCGCAGAGCCAGTATGCGGCGGCGGTGCCTATCTTCATTGATCGCGCGGTGAAAGGTCTGCCCATCACGATTTACGGCGATGGTGAACAGACGCGGGATTTTATTTTTGTGAAGGACATTGTGGCGGCCAACGCCCATTTCGCCACGCAGTCCGCCGCCACCGGGGTGTTTAATGTGGCCTATGGCCGAAAAATCACCATCAAAGACCTGTGTGCCACCATCTGCAAACTGACCGGCTCGCATGCGGCCATCAAGCATGCCCCGGTGCGGGCCGGCGATGTGAAACATTCGATGGCCTCGGTGGACAAACTTTTCGCGGCGGGCTTTGTGCCGGCTGGCAGCCTTGCTGACGGACTGCGGACCACCGTTGAGTTGTTCAAACAAAAGACCGCCTGATGTTTTCAAATGGGCCGGTGAAATCGCGGTTCCAGCAAAGTTACCGCGCCATTGACCGTCAAATTTTTGAATGATTCTTTCCCCGCACATTTCAGCCTCTGAAGGCCGCCACACCCTTGCAAACTTTTCGGCGCATGGCTTGTTCCGCGCCGGGAACGTTCAATCAATTTTGTATAATTAGTTCGTGACTAAGAGGTTGAATTTTGCGTAATTGTTTTCAAGGCCATGCGTCAAACCGTACAACTGGTTGCACACAAAGATGTCGCGCTTGCGAACTTTAAGACGCCATGAACTCTTCCCATGCCAGCGCGGTCCGGTCTCTCTCGCGTCATTTGCAATGGCTGCTCGCGTTGCGGCTGGGGGTGCAGCTGGCCACGGTGTGGTTTTTTATCTGGGGCGTCGCGGTGCTCGCCTTGCGTATTTTCGGGATCCAAAACACCTCCTGGCTCGCGCTCGGTTTGCTTGGAATCGTTCCCCTCGCTTTTTTTTCCGCCTTCCGCGCGCGCCGGCTCAAGCCGGAGTTCGGAAAGATCCGCGCAAGCTATGACCACCTGAACGCCTGCGGCGGCATCCTCATGGCCGAGGAGGCGGAGGACATGGGCACGTGGCAGGCGCAGTTGCCGGCGGCCGTTGTGCCCCGGTTGCACTGGCGCAGCGGACGTCCGCTGCTCCTGCTCTCCGTGTCGGCGCTGTTTGCCGCGACCGCGCTGCTCCTGCCGGAGCGTTTGACGCATCTGGCCGGCCATCGTCCCTTGGAGATCGGCCAGATTGTCGAGCAGTTGCAGGCGGAGGTAAAAACCCTCGAGCAGGAAAAGATCGTGCCCGAGAAAAAGGCCGACGACCTGCAGAAACAGCTCGCGCAGCTCCAAAAAGATTCCTCCGGTTACGACCCCAATAAAACCTGGGAGGCGCTGGACCACATCAAGCAGGCCAATAACGACGCCGCGAAACAGGCGGCCGAAGAGGCCCTGAAAAAAACCGAGTCCATGGAGCAGGCGGAAACCCTGGCGAAGGCCATGGAGCAGGCGGCGGAAAATGGCATGGAACCCGCCACCGCTTCCCAGGCCGCGCAGGACCTCGCCTCCATGTTGAATGCGGCGAAACTTGAGGAGGGCATCTTGAACGGCAAAATCCCGCCGGAACTCATGCAGAACTTGAGCGGCCTCGACAAGGAGCAGATGGAGAAGCTGGTCAAGGCGCTGGAACTCAACAAGGATGCGTTGAGCAACACCATGAGCAACCTTGCAAATATGAAACTCATTGACCCCGCCACGCTGGCGAAGTGCAATAGCGCTGGCAAGAAGCCGGATTTTGACGGGTTGGCGCTGTATCTCTCCCAATGCAAGGGCGGCAACTGTGATTCGGAAGTTCTCTTTTCCTGGTTGCGCAAACGCGGCCGTGGCGGGCCCGGCGGCGGCGGACCGGAGGCTCCCATGGACTGGGACAACGACACCTCGGAGGCCAACCTGAAATTTCAGGCGCACGCCCTGCCCCCGTCAGCCCATCTGTCCGATGCCAAGACCGTTGGTATCAGCAAGGCCGCGCCCGAGTTAAGCGCCACCGATGTCACCGCGCAGCATGGCGCGCTGGACGGCGCGCTCGCCAGCGGCGGCTCGGCGCACGCGCAGACCATCCTGCCCGAACACCGGCAGGCGGTGGAAAAATTTTTTAAGCGTGATGAAAAGTGACGCGGGGTGTCTATGTGATACGGACGTCTGAAACTGTGCGCGAATGAACGGACTGTAACCGGGTGATTTCATCCGGAGATTGATCTCAGAATCCACGGGGCCAAACCTGAATTTTTATGTCTGAAGCCATCCTTAAACCCGAAGAACTGCTGCCGGCCGCCGAGCTGGCGCGCAAAACCCTGGAACAGCTTGACCGCATTCTGCTCGGTCGCAAAGAACTTCACCGCCTGGTGTTGATCGGCGTTCTGGCGCGCGGCCACGTTTTGCTCGAAGGCCTCCCCGGCCTCGGCAAGACCGCCCTCGTCAAAACCATCGGCCAGATCCTCAAGCTCGATTTCAAGCGCATCCAGTTCACGCCCGACCTGATGCCGGGCGATGTTCTCGGCACCCACATCCTCCAGGAAACCAGCTCGGGCAAACGCGAGCTCCTGTTCCAGCCCGGCCCCGTGTTCACCAACATCCTGCTCGCGGACGAGATCAACCGCGCCTCCCCCAAAACCCAGTCCGCCATGCTGGAAACGATGCAGGAAAATTGCGTGACCCTCCTCGGCACGACGCGCCCGCTCCCGCAGCCGTTCTTCGTGCTGGCCAGCCAGAACCCCATCGAGCTGGAAGGCACCTATCCCCTGCCCGAGGCGCAACTCGACCGCTTCCTCTTCCGAGTCATGTTCGACAACGTGGACGCGGAGGTTCTCAGCCAGATCATTTCCGAACGCCGCCGCGGCGAATTGCCCGCGCCGACCTGGCAGATGGAGCGTGCCCAGCTCGAAACATTGTTTGCAACGATGGGGAAGATTTATCTGCCGGCCCCCGTTGCCCGTTACATCGCCCGGCTCGTTTCGGCGACGCACCCCGGCGCGCCGGAGGCGACCGGACCGGTGAACAAATACGTCACCTACGGGGCCTCGCCGCGCGCGGCCATCGCCATCGCGGAGGCGTCGCGGGCCAACGCGCTCGTCGCCGGCCGCCCGAGCGTCGGCTTTGAAGATGTGAAGCTCGTGGCTCAGGCCGTCTTGAATCATCGCCTCATCCTGAACTATCAGGCGCGGTTTGACCGCATGACCCCGTCCAAGCTCGTCACCGAGTTGCTGGGCCAGCTTGATGAGACGGGCATGAACCTGCCGAAGGACGTGGCACTGACAAACGCTTGAGGGAAATATGGAATTGAAAACGGGCCGCCCGCAACCCACCGTCCGACACCACCTCGCGTCCGTCCGCCGCTCACGCGGTGCCGCCGCCGCTTGGCGGTTCGGCCGCCGCCGCCTTTTTTTCCTCCTGCTGGTCTCGCTCTCGGCCCGCGCCGCCGAGAACTTTGGTGATGTTTCCGTGGAGCCGCATGCGATCTACACCGGCAATACCTTCCACGGTTACGCGGAGATGCGCATCAACTTGGAGAACCATTCCTCCACCAAGTCGCACCTCGTCACGCTGGTTTATCCGGAAACCTCCTGGAACAACGGCAACAACATCAGCCGGCTTTCGCGCTCTGTGAAGCTCGAGGCCGGCGCGCGCGAGGTCGTTACGCTATTGCAACCGCCCCTGCCCTCCCAGGGCAATTCTTCCATCCGGGTGGATGTGGACAACCGTACTGAAGGCGAGGTCCATGCCCCAAACGCGAACAACCACTGCAGCTATTATTCGCGCGGCGGGCTGATGGCGACCGTGTTCGTCAGCCGCAGCCTGGACTACGATGCCGTTGAACATCTGTTTCAGGCGAACAGCGGGGCCTACACGGCTTCGAAGGCGGTCGGCCCGCCGGACACGCGGGGCTTCGGCATGCAAGCGGATGCCTGGGTGCCAAACACCCGCTCCCGTGGCAGCTCAAACTGGCTCGAGCTGGATTACTCGCCCACCCAGACCGTCAATTCAATCATCATCTACAGTCCCGAACCGCCCACGACCACCGGCTCCCTCACGCTCATCGGTGCTTCCGGGACCAATCTTACGGACATTCCGCTTTCATCCGGCCGGAGCACCTCCACCGGTTCCGGCTACGAGATGAATTATTCTTTCGTTCTGACCAAGGAGCCGGTGCAAACCGTCCGCCTGGATTTTGGCAAAACCCCGCCTTACCGGATCACGGTGGATGCGGTGCAGATTTCCGGGCCGGCGGGTGGCTTGTACGCCTCCAGCGCCCGCGCCAGCAGTGACAATAGCGCCTCCGCGCCCACTTACAGCGGCGGCAGTGCCGATGCCGTTGGCAGCCTGCGCGCCGAATCCCCGGTCGCCGAATGGAGCGAAAACTGGCTCGCCTACTCGCCCTTCGACGCCGTGATCATCAGCGCCGCGGATTTGGCCTCGATGCCGCCCCCGGTAATCGGCGCGCTGGGGGACTATTTGTCCGTCGGCGGAAATGTCATCATCGGCGGCAAGGCAGATCTGCCGGCGGCCTGGCATCCTTCGCAGAAAACACAATTGTTCTACGGCACCGAATACGCCGTCGGCTTTGGGCGGTGCTATTCCTTCATCGGGGAAGGCCTGGGACCGATGGATGCAAAATCCACCGAACTGTTGCGCCTCGTCGTGCGCGATGCCGCCCATTACTGGCAGGGCCTCCCCTCCGATAGCGGCACGGCCAATTCCATGATCCCGGTCGTCGAAGACCTGAAGATTCCCACGCGCGGCATCGTGCTCATCATGCTCGCATTCATCATCGTCATCGGTCCCGTGAACATCATTTATCTCTCCCGCCGCAAGCGCCGGACCTGGATGCTCTGGACGATCCCCGTCATCTCCTTGGTCACGACGCTCCTCGTCTTCGTCTACAGCCTGCTGCGCGAGGGCATCACCCCGGACGCGCGCATCGTCGGCTTGACGGTGATCGACCAGGTCAGCCATCATGTGGCGACCGTCGGTGCCACCGGGTTTTATTGCCCGCTCACGCCGAGCGGCGGGTTGAACTTTGATTTTGCCACCGAGGCCACCCCGCTCGTTGAGATCGGTTACGGTTCGGGCGCCTCGCGCGAAGTCGATTGGTCGCAATCACAACATTTCACGCATGGCTGGGTCTCCGCGCGCGTGCCCGCCCACTTCCATCTGCGAAAACCCGAGACGCGGCGCGAAAACCTCCAGCTGATCACCGGCGACGGCAAACCGGAGATTGTGAACAGCCTCGGTGCCCCCATCAAATCTCTGTGGATTGCCGATGCCAATATGAATATTTACCGGGCGACCGGCGTCGCCGCCGGGCAGAAGGCCGGATTGATTGCGGCCGGCCGGTCGTCGTCCCCGGAAAAAACCGGCCCGGCCGGTTTGCTGCGTGACGTGACCTTTGCGGCCCGGCCGGAGCAGCTCGCTGAAAGCGCGGGGAATTATCTGCAGCCGAACACCTACATCGCCGTCCTGGAAGGAAATCCGTTCATCGAGAACGCCCTCGGCTCCGCCGCCAGCCCCAAGCGCACCAAATCCTCCGCCATCGTTTTTGGCATCCTTGAAACACCCGAAACCAAATGAAAGTCCAAGTCAAAAATCTGCGCAAGGAATTCGGCAAGACCGTGGCCGTGGACAACATCTCGTTCTCGTTTGATTCCGGCCACGTCTTCGGTTTCGTCGGGCCGAACGGCGCGGGCAAGACCACCACGATGCGGATCATCTCCACCATCGAGGAGCCCACCGCCGGCGATGTTCTGCTGAACGGCATCTCCGTTTGCGAGGAACCCGAACTCGCGCGCCGCGCTGTCGGCTACGTTCCCGACACATTGCCCGCTCATGCGGACATCACCGTCCATGAATATCTGGATTTTTATGCGCGTGCCTACGGCTTGCGCGGCAAAAAACGTACGCAGGCCATCGAGGCGATCGAGGAGTTCACCAACGTCACCGGCATCCGCGACAAGCATCTCAAGGCCCTGTCCAAGGGCATGAAGCAACGTGTCAGCCTTGGCCGCGCCTTGGTGTACGACCCGGATGTCCTGGTCTTGGATGAGCCCGCCGCCGGGCTCGACCCGCGCGCCCGCATCGAGCTTCGCGAACTCCTCCTGCTGCTCGCCGAGCGCAAGAAGGCCATCCTCATCAGCTCGCATATCCTCACCGAGTTGACGGAAATCTGCAACGGCGTGGTCATCATCGAACGTGGCAAGATCCTGGAGACCGGCACCATCGACGATGTCCTAAAAAAAAGCTCGCCGCGCCGCACCGTGGCCATCCGGCTGCTCGAAGGCAATCACCACCCAAACCTCCTCAAGGAGCTGTTGCAGACGCCGTTTGTCGAAAACGCGCGTGACGTGGCCAGCGAGATCCATTTTGAGCTGACCGGCGATGAATCCGCGGCGTGCGACATCCTCGGCGACCTGATCGCCAAAAAATACAAGATCATCGAATTCCGCCAGACCAAGCAGAACCTCGAAGATATCTTTATGAACGTCACCAAAGGAGGTGTGCAATGAACCTCGCCGGCATCAAAAACCATTTTACCAACTGGCGCGGCTGGGAAATGAACCCCATCGTCATCAAGGAACTCCGTCAGGGCGTCCGCAGCTGGACGGTCACGGGGATGTTGCTGCTGTTCTTGGTCGTGCTCTTCGTCACGTCCATCGGCTTTCTCCTCACCCAAAGCTTCGAGATCAGCCAGAACATGCAGCTCGGCGGCTCGATGTTCTCGGCCTTCATGGTCATCCTGGCCGGTGCGAGCATTTTTTTCATCCCGCTCTACACCGGCGTGCGCGTGGCGGCCGAGCGCCAGGCGAACAACCCCGACCTCCTCTACGTCAGCACGCTCTCGCCTTTCCGCATCATCTTCGGAAAATTCCTGTGCAGCGCCTACATCGCCGTCCTGTTCTTCAGCGCGTGCATGCCGTTCATGGCCTTTACCAACCTGCTCCGCGGCGTGGACCTGCCGACGGTGTTCTTCATCTTGTTCTTCCTATTCCTCGTGGTCTGTGCGGCCAACATGATCGCCATATTCCTGGCGTGCCTGCCGGCCAGCCTCCCGTTCAAGATTTTGTTCGCTCTCGGCGGATTGGTTGCTTCTTTTTTGATAATCGGCTCGCTGGTCGGCCTGTCCTTTGAGTTCATGCGCTCGGGCGTCGGGGCCATGATGACCGGAAAAGATTTCTGGGTCGGCACCGCCACCACCGTCGGCATCGGCCTCATGATCACCGGCCTTTTCTTTGTGCTCTCCGTGGCTCTGATATCGCCGCCCTCGGCCAACCGCGCGCTCCCGGTGCGCCTTTACCTCACCGCCATCTGGTTGATCGGCGGGATTTTCGCTTTCATCTGGGTCGTGCAGACCGGCGAGGCGGAACGGCTCACCGCCTGGACGGTTCCTACCTTTTTGATCATGATGCCCGCGCTGCTGGTGGTCATCAGCAATGAAGATCAGCTAAGCCTGCGCGTCCGGCGCACCATTCCCCAATCACCCGTGAAACGTTTCCTCGCCTTCTTCTTTTACAACGGCGCGGCGGGCGGAGTGCTCTGGGTCGGCGGAATCTTGGCGGCGACCTACAGCTTGGCGGCTTCTGCCATGGTGTATTTTCCGAAGAAGGTCTATTCATCCCCCGAAAGCAGCCATTGGTTTGCCACCACCGCGTTCTACGCCTTCGCCTACGGGTTGACGGCCCTGTTCATCCAGCGCAAATTTTTCCCGCGCCGGCCGGCGAAGCTCACCGGCCTGCTGGCCGTGCTGCTGGCCGGCGGCTGGGCCATCGCGCCGGGCATCGTCCTCTTTTTTGTGAACCAGCTCTCTTGGAAGTCCATCGACCGCTTCCAGCCCGGCAACATTTTCAACGTCTTTTCGATCCGCGATGAACCTGATGTCCTCAACCATGAGGTCCTCGCCGGCATCTGGCTGCTCGTGATGATTGTGGTCAACGCCAGGTGGCTCCGGCGGCAGATACTCAACTTTCAGCCCGCCGTTTCCGGCACCGCTGTGAGTCCGCCGCCGGTGCCCCGTTGATTTTTCCCATGGACCCTGCCATTCGCCAAGCGCTCGGTGACGGTGAAAAAACCGGCCTGCGGTACGCGCTGCAGATCCCGCAGGTCGCCACCAGCGGCTGGACCGGCACGCGCTCCGGCCGGCGTACCGGCAGCTCGATCGATTTCCAGGATTACCGTGAATACCAGCCCGGCGACGACCTGCGTTTCATCGACTGGGGCATTTACGCGCGCACCGACCGTCTCACCGTGAAATTGTTTCGCGAAGAGGTCACTCCGCACTTGGATCTGATCCTCGACGGCTCTCGCTCCATGAACCTGGCGCACACGGCCAAGCCCGCAGCCGCCGCCCGCTTGGCCGCTCTCCTGGCCACCTCTGCGGCCAATGCGCAATGTACCCGGGCCGTCTGGCTTTCGGGTGAAGGCTTTCAACGCCTGCCCAATGACACGCTCACCCCCTCCGCCTGGGACCGCTTGGACTTGGACAGCCTGCGCACGCCGGGGCAGTCGCTGGAAATCCTGCCGCCAAAGTTCCGCCGCCTGGGTGTGCGCGTGCTGGTGAGCGACCTGCTTTGGCCCGGCGAACCGATGCCGCTCTTGCGGCGGTTGCGCGACGGCGCCGCGGCCCTGTTCGTCATCCAGTTGCTGGCGCGCGAGGATGTGGAACCGCCGGAACATGGCAACCTCCGGGTCGTGGACAGCGAGACCGGAGACGAACGTGAGATCTACATCGATTCCAGCATCGCCCGCCAATATTCGGAAAATCTGGCGCAATTGCAGCAGTCGTGGAGCGATGCCTGCCGCCAGTGCGGCGCCCAGATGACCACCCTGATCGCCGAGGACCTCGAAAATTCGCTCGGCGAATTGGAAGCCATGCACCTGATCGTGCCCGCATGATCCCGTTCCTCACTTATCCGCTTGCCTTGATCGCCCTGGCCACCCTGCCGGCGCTTGCGGCGATCTATATCCTGCGAAACCGCTTCCGCCGCCGCCAGGTTTCCAGCCTCCTGCTGTGGTCCTTTCACGTCCAGTCCAAGTCCGGCGGCGCCAAGGTCCATCGCCTGCAATTGCCGCTGCTGTTCTTTCTCGAATTGATGGCGCTCCTGCTCTTGGTCGTCGCCGCCACCGGGCCGCATTGGAAACTGCCGCAATCCACCCGCCCGCTCATCGTCGTCCTGGACGACTCCTTTTCCATGCGTGCCGAAGACCATGGCG
>DATHQS010000359.1:0-4098 GCA_035482455.1 Candidatus Acidiferrales bacterium
CACGGACGGAAATGTTCACGAATTTTTAACCCTGAAGAAAGCCAAATCAGCCCCGCCCCTGGCTCTGATACATCGCCACCAGCGCCGCGCCAATGGCTTGGGAAAGTTCGCCCAAGGCGGCCGGGACGATCTTGATGGTGCCCCGCTGTGGCGCCCAAAGATACGGGATGGCGGTCTCGCGGATGACCCGCATATAACGTTCACGGAATTCCGGCGTGGTGGCTTCATGGTCCATCAATCCGCCGCCGATAACGACAATGCCGGGGTCGAAGGCCATCACCAGATTGGCCACATGCAAACCCATGACACGGGCCTGAAAATCAAAGATATCCAGCGCCAGAACATCGCCCTTTTGGGCGCGAGTGCGCAGGGAAAGCACCTTTTCCTTGATGGGCGCGGTGGAGGTGGCGAGTTCGTGGGCGGGATGTTGCTTGATCTTTTCCGCCAGCAATTGCGGCAGGCCGGAAATCGTGGTGTAGGCCTCCACACAACCCCAGTCGCGTCCGCAACCGCAGGAAAACGGCTTGCCGGTGAGGCCGAGCAGGTGCACCGCCGCCGCCATGTGGCCGGCTTCCATGCCGGCCAAAGTATCGCCATCGAGGCAAAGTCCGTCTGCGCCCACGAAGGCCGCGCCCAGGCCGGAACCGGGCATGAGCATCATGACCGTCGCCTTGGAATTGCCGCGCGCGAGCCGCGCCTCGGCCACGCCGCCGTAATTACCGTCGTTGCCCACGACCAGCGGCAGCGGCCGCCCGGCCTGCTTCGCCAACGCCGCGCTGTAATCCGAATAGACGTCCCAGCCGGAAAAGCTGGCGGGAAGATTCGGCGTCTTGCTGAAAACACCGTAGCGCTCATACGGCCCGGGAATCGCCAGGCCGACGCCCGCGATCTGGGACCATTGCAAATTATTTTGCGCCAAGAAGTCGCTGACGCCTGCGATCCAGGCGGCGATGACCGCGCCGCGGCCGTTTTCCGAGCTGGTGGACCGTTGCAAAACCTTGCTGGAAACCGGTTCGCCGTTCTCCCAGACCGCGCAAAACTTGGTGGTGGTTGCGCCGCTATCCGTGCCGATAAAGATTTTCTGACTCATGTGTGCTGCTTAAATTGGGGACACGGGCGGCAAACGCAAGAATTATTCGCTTTTTCCAAGTCGCGCTTCCAAGTTCAACCGGTTTATCCTATCAGCCGCTTGGCTCCGCACGAAACATTTACCGCCCTGCTCCGCAGCGATGCGCCTTTGCTGGCGCTCGCGCCGATGCAGGACGTGACAACGCTTGAATTCATGCGCGTTATTGCGCGTTATGGCGGGCCGGAGGTCTATTGGACGGAATACTTCCGGGTCCACGGCGATTCGCGGCCGGAGAAGTGGATCCTCGATTCCATCACCAAAAATCCCACGGACAGGCCGGTCGTGGCGCAGATGATCGGCAATGACATCCCGGCGCTGGTCCGGACGGCGAAGCTGCTCCAAAAATATCCGGTCGCGGCGATCGACTTGAACCTCGGCTGTCCCGCGCCCATCGTCTATCGCAAATGCGCCGGCGGCGGGCTGTTGCGCGAGCCGGCGCGCATCGATGCCATCATCGGCGCGCTGCGGGATGCGGTGACGGTTCCGTTCACGGTGAAAACGCGCATCGGCTTCGAATCGCCCGCAGAATTTGACGCGCTCCTGCCGATATTTGCGAAACACGCCATCGACCTGCTGACGGTCCATGCGCGGACCGTGTTGCAGATGTATCGGCCCGGCGTGCGCTACGATTTGATTGCGCAGGCGGCGCGGGAATTGAAATGCCCCGTGCTGGCGAACGGCAATGTCTTCAGCGCCGCCCAGGCGAAGGCGTTGCTGGCGGAAACCGGGGTACGCGGACTGATGATCGGGCGGGGAGCCATCCGCAACCCGTGGCTGTTCGACCAGATCCGGGCGGAGTTGCGCGGGGAAACGGTAAAATTGCCCACCGGCCGCGAACTGCTGGCCTATGTCCGCGAATTGTGGGACAACGAAATCACGCCCGGCATCAAGGAATCGGCCCAGGTGCAGCGGATGAAAAAGTTCACCAACTTCATCGGCGAAGGCATCGGGGAAAAGTTTCTGCACGACATCCGGCGGGTGGAATCGACGGGGGATTTTTGGCGCGTCTGCGAAACGTTTCTGACGCATGACGAACCGATGCCACTGGAGCCGCTCACACCAACGCTTACGGCGCAACTCCCCACTGCCGCCACGGCCTAAAAACTTCATTTTCATTTTCGGTTGGATTTGGTTGGATTCACTTGGAATGGAGCGCAGGCGGTGGTGGCCGTACGCAAGTACCCCGCGTGTTCATCGCCGCCCCGCACAAAAAAATCCAAAAAGTCTGGGAATTGATGGGAAACGCTGGGATTTCATGGTGTTTTGCCTCATCTGGGCCGCTATTTTTGCGGCTGTTTTTCACTGTTAATGGCTGTTTTTCACTGTTTTTCTTGGTCCGCAACGCCTGCCCGCGCGGTTCGCACCCGTAGGCTGGTACCCTTGGCGAAGGCGGACGCTTTTGCCCACAAGGATGCCCATCCCTTTTGGCATTCGTCATTTGTGCTTCGTCATTCATAATGGCCCTACGCTGGTGCTTTTAAAATTTTTTTTTAGGTCGGATTAGGTCGGATTTACCCGGATAACTCGCGACTGAGGTGGGGCGCGTCGCTCCGCGCGCGCCGTGCCCCATGCCTGCCCGTGCGACACACGCCGCCCAGACCCAAGACGCCCAGACCCAAAATCCTTGGAGCTTCCGATTCTCATTTTGTTAGACTTTTATTGTCCATGGCAGCATAATACTAACAAAGTGAGAGTATGTCAACCAAAAGTTGCTTTTTGAATCTCTAAAATCGCCCCCTCCCAGGTAGGGCGTCGTCTGCCAGCCTGTCGCGCCGTAGTTTTTAACGAAGGCGGATCCGGCTCGTACCTCCGTCAGAGCGCCAAACTGAACCCCAGACGCCAGACCCTTCCCGTTTCCCGCCATCCGCAAATTTACAAATTTTTTTTGAAAGATTATCGCTTCCCGTGCGTATTGCTTATAGGAAGGCGCGCTTGGATCAATCAGCAGCGCCTCCCGCAATCAGAAAGACAACAAAATGAAGGGTATTCAACTGGTTTTAGGGCGGGCACTGGTTCTCGCCACTGCCATCCTCACTGTCGTCAATTCATCCCGCGCCCAATCGGGCGGCTACACCGTCTCCGAGCGCGGGCCAGATTTTAAAATCCTCCAAAAAACCACCGTCGAAAACGGCACCAACCGCGTCCACCGTTATATTCAGCTCGAAACTGGTTTAAATTATACGAATAGCTCGGGCCAATTGACTGAGTCCAGCGACCAAATCACCCTCCTTCCCACCGGCGGTGCCGCCGCCACGCAAGGCCAGCATCAGGTCTATTTCCCCGCAGACATTTACAACGGTGTCATCGAGGTTGTCACCCCCGACGGACGTCACTTAAAAAGCCGGCCTTGCGGCGTTACTTTTGACGATGGCAGCAACACCGTCTTCATCGCCACCCTCAAAAGCGCGCAGGGCTACCTTACCAGTTCCAATATAGTTACTTATCGTGACGCATTTGACGGCATCCGCGCCGATCTTGTGTGTCAATATCGCCGGGGCGGATTCGAGTGTGACCTTGTGCTCCGCCAGCAGCCGGCCACCCCCGGTCAATACGGACTCGATAACGCGTTTTCCACGCTGCAAATGGTCACCGAATTTTTTGACACCGCCGACCCCGAGCAGATTCCCGCCGCCAGCGATGACTGGTATGGCCTGCAAGACACCACCCTCAAATTCGGCAAGCTGACGATGACCCACGGCAAAGCCTTCGCCTTCAACGGCACGAATTCTGCCCCCCAGACGCCAGACGTCAGAACCCAGACCCCGGTTTACAAAAGCTGGGTCCACTCCGCCGGCCGCACCTTCCTCATCGAATCCGTCCCCGTCTTTGACATCGCCGAAGACCTGAACGCCCTGCCTTTGACTGCCAGCATTGCTCATCCCGGTTCACGCACCACGCATCTCGCATCACGAATCTCGTTTCCTCCCGCCCACGGCATCGTTGCCTGCACCAACCAAATCCTCCTCGCC
>DATHQS010000360.1:0-3790 GCA_035482455.1 Candidatus Acidiferrales bacterium
TTGTCGCGCGTGCTGCCGCCGGCGCCGTAGGTCACGGAACAATAATCGGGCCGGGCTGCGAGCAGCGCCGGAATATTTTTCTCCAAAAGCGCCCGGTCGCCCTCGTCAGTCTTGGGCGGGAAAAACTCGAACGAAATGACCGGCTTGGCGGCGGACTTTTTCGCGGCGTAAATTTCACGAATGGATTGCATCAGTGTTCGCAAGCATACCGGCGGCCTAGCATTTTGCAAATCAAAAATCAACGCATCTTGATGCGTTGATATGTAATGCTATACGCCTCGATATTGGGAGAAACAAAAAGGCCCCTCCCGTTGCCGGAAGGGGCCAAAGGCTCTAAATCAGATTAGAACTTGTAAGCCACGTTCGCCGCCAACAAGAAGGCGTCATGGTAACCGGCGCTATAAAAGGCCGCAGCGTTTTCGCTATGATCCCAGCGGGCTTCAACGCGGGTCAGGACATTCGCCCACAGGTTATAGGAAACCGTGGCGGTGAGCTCTTCACCGTGCTTTTGAACACCACTGGTAAAGGTGCCAAATTGGAAGTCCGAGCCATTGATATATTCAGCGCGCAGAGCATAGCCGAGCTTGTCGGTCTGCTGATACGTGCCATAGAAGCCCCAGATGTTGCCATCCTGGTGGGCTGCGAGTGACTGAACGACGTCAACCACCGCACCGAAGCGCAAACCGGCAACCGGGGTTGCGAGCGAGACGCTGGCGGAATAGTTATCCACGCTGTCATTGTCAAAACCTTGGATGGTTTGCAGGTTGAGCGAAGATCCCTTCAGGAAACCAAAGGAATCAGGCGCCGTGAAGGCAGCAGCGAAGACATAACCACGCTCTTGCAGCTTGGCATCAGACTGGGCAAACGCTTCGATGTAGTTACGGTTCACCAAACCAGCCTGGACCGAGATGGCATCAATGATCTTGTAGGTGCCAATAATGCCGGTCAGAGAGGCCGGGTTAACCTGCCAACCGTAGGAACGGCTGTAGTTAGGATTGGCTGACAAGGTGTTGGCTTCGTAGCCGGTGATGCCGTCCTGGACACCAATTTTCCAGTCAATGCCATTGCCGACCGGCGTGCGCAAGGTCACATAGGCTTGACGGATAGGGGCCCCGCCCGTGGAGGGAGAGGTGGCGGTATTGTTATTATAGTTCACGGCCGAATCACCCCAGTTGAGATCGACGTGGTAACCGGAAGCCCACGGGCTGTCATCCAAGGGCTTGTCGAGGCTGATGAGCAGCTGATTCAGGGTGAAACCGTCAGAGTAATTGCCGATGCCGTAAGGCGGGGTGAAGAAATGCGCCGAATTACGAGTGGCATGAAAATCTCCAGTGCGCACGTCACCCAGTTGCTGGTTGTAGCCTACGTCCACGACACCGCTGATGGTGGTGTTGGAGAGCGCAGTATTCAACTGACTCATTTTTGCTTCGTCTGCGCGGACGGCGGACGCCATGCTGACGGCGCCAACGGCTGCGAGACCCAGTGTCCATTTATTAAACTTCATCTGTTCCTCCGATGTTGTTTGTTGTTTGTTGTTTTAGCTGCTTTAACGGGGCAAATCCGGTTTGCCCCAGCACCACAAGGTGCGCTTGATGTCAAAACTAGGGAAAATTGGGCAAAATGACAACAAGTTTTTTTGCCAAATTTCAACAGTCAAGCTTCTGTTTAAAAGGGATTTGTGACGGGAAGCGCCGTTTTCACCTCATTTTTTAAGGGTCAGGGTTGCAATAAAAATGGGCAATCAGTCTCATTCATGGCCGTCCGACCTGGCAAAAAAACTCGGTTTGGCCTTTTTACCCGCGTTTGTGTCAATGGAACAAATTGTGCTTGTCCTGATTGGAGTCGTCGGATTGCGCTTGCAATTCGCGGCCCATGAATTATTCACGACATAGGTATGCCATTATTTGCTTACACCGCCCGGGAAACGGCCACTGGCCGTGAAATCCGCAACACCGTCGAGGCGCTTTCAGAGCAGGCCGCCATCGCCGCGTTGCTCAACCGCAACATGCTGGTGGTCGAGATCAAGGAAAAGATCTCCAAACGCGGCCAGACCAAGGGCGGCAAAGTCGCCCTGGCTGACCTGGTTGTTTTTACCCGCCAGCTCGCCACCATGGTCGATGCCGGTATCGCCATCGTCCAGTCCTTGCAGGCGCTGGGGGATCAGACGCCAAACAAAATCATGCGCGACACCATCCGCGACATCACCACCCGCGTGGAAAGCGGTGAAAGCTTTTCCGAGGCGCTCGCCCGCCACCCGAAGGCTTTTAACCGTCTTTATGTTGCCATGGTCTCCGCCGGTGAAAAGGGCGGTTTGCTGGCTGAAATCCTCAGCCGCCTCGCCACCTACCAGGAAAACACCGAGCGCCTCCGTAAAAAGGTGAAGACCGCCCTGATGTACCCCACCGTCGTCACGGTCGTCGCCATCGTTATCACCATTTTCCTCCTGGTACGCGTCATCCCGACCTTTAAGGAAGTTTATCAAGGCTTCGGTGCCGCCCTGCCCGGCCCGACGCTGTTCTTGATGGGCATCAGCGACATCGTGAAACATTACTTGTGGGTGCTGCTCCTCATCGCCGGTGCCGGCATCTGGGGTTGGCTCTCGTACATCAAAACCAAGCCCGGCCGCGAATTCTGGGACCGCCAGCGCATCAAGTTGCCGGTCTTTGGCCCCATCGCCCATAAGATCTGCCTCGCGCGCTTCACCCGCACGCTGTCCTCCCTCGTCCGCAGCGGTGTTCCCATTCTGGAAGTCTTGCAGATCGTTTCCCAAACCGTCGGCAATGTCGTCATGGAGAAGGCCATCAAGAGCGCCGCGACGGATATCGAACGCGGCGAAGGCATCTCGGCCGCGCTCGCCAAACACCCCGTCTTCCCCACCATGGTTGTCCGCATGTTGAGTGCCGGTGAACAGACCGGTAACATCGACACCATGCTTGAGCGCGTCGCCAACTTCCTCGACGAGGAAATCGATACCACGCTCTCCGGCCTCATGTCGCTCATCGAGCCGATGCTCATCGTCTTCCTCGGCGTCGTCATCGGCGGCATGGTGATCTGCATGTTCCTGCCGATCTTCAACCTCGCCAACATCGTCAACGGCGGGCACTGAACCATCTCAAACAAAGACCGCCGGAAGGATTTTTCCTTCCGGCGGTTTTTTGTTCTGCAAAAGACGTGCGCACTTTGGATCGACATCTTCACAACTGCCCCCTTGGATATTCGACGTTCAATGTTGAGCGTTGAATGTTCCCTTGCCCCAGGATCACACCGTCACACTCGTCATCGGCTGAGGCTGGATGACCTTCATCTTCGGCCAGCGCTCGCGGATCTTTTCCGCGAACCAGTTGCGCGCCGGGGCATCCCCGTGGCCCAGCAACACCGTGCGCGGCGAAACCTGTCCCACAAATTCCAGCAGGTCTTCGCGGTTCGCATGCGCCGTCAGGTCAAAATCCTGCATGTCGCAATGTTTCGTCACCCGCCCGGCACTGGGGCTGAACACAAACGTCTCGCCCGCCTTCGCCGCCTTCAACCGTCCCGCCGGCGAATCCGGGTCCGCATAACCCACGAAAAAGATGCTCTGCTTCTCATCGTCGATCATCCGCTTCGCCAGGTCATGCGCCGCCGTGTTCTCGCTCATCATGCCCGCCGTGATCACAAATATCTTCCCGCCGCTCAGCTTCATCGTGTCCGCCGCGCCTTTTTCCAGTACGACCAATTGCAACGCCTCGTTCAGATGCAGGTTCGTATGCTGCCGGTGCATCCGGTGCGATTCGATGTCGTAGATCTCCGTGAA
>DATHQS010000361.1:0-15895 GCA_035482455.1 Candidatus Acidiferrales bacterium
TGGCGACTTGGGTGCCATTATTTGGATCCACGCGTGGCAAATAACTCCGCTCCGGACAGGCCCACATATTGTTCGCCTCGGCAGAATTGGTTTTGACCACCATGCCATACCTCTGCAAGGTCGGGAAAAGCGAAATGTCCAAACCAATGGGATTGAAGGGTCCGCTTCCGAGCGGGGCGAACAGGCGGTCGCTAAAATCCCCGGCATACATGTTGCAGGCCAGACCGACCTGACGGATGTTGCTTAAACACTGCGTACGCTTCGCCTTTTCCTTGGCCGCCGCCAAAGCCGGCAGCAACATCGCGGCCAAGATGGCTATGATGGCAATGACCACCAGCAACTCGATCAAGGTGAACGCCCTTTCCCGCGGCCGGTTATCCAAACGGTTCATTGCGGCCCGTGTGACTGTTTTCATTTTCATCAGAACTTTATATTGCCGGGACAACCTGATTTTCAGGCTGCCCACCCAGGTTTATGATTCATTTGGGTCATTGTACCGCCTGCTAAAAAGTTGCCGGAGCGTTGACTCCGGCAACTTCCACCCTTTTATCGAGCGTTCGCCCTCCACGCGCCCCCCGGCACGCTCCCGGCGCGACCACTCAATAAAAAACTGGTCTCACGGCACGCTCACCCGGTAAAAACGGGCCGGGGCGGCTCCGAGCGGAATGGAGTTCGAGAAGGCTCCCGCGCCATCGAATGTGCCGCTGCCGCCCGGCGTCCAGCTGCCCGGATCCGCCAGGTTGGTCGTGGTCAACAACGTATAACCTGCGCCCGCCGTCCCGCCGGCGCCGGTCAGGATCAAATTGCCGCCTGAAACCTTGGGTGGCGCAAACTGGAACAGCGCCGCTTTTACCAGGCGCACATCGTCAAAATTTGCCTGAAAGGTTGAGGCACCGATGACGGACAGTTTGATGGTGAGGTCTCCGCTGACCGAAGCCCCGGTGGTGAAAGTTGCACCATAATCCTGCCAGGTGCCGGCCGGATCAGGAATCCCGTTCGTGCCCGCCAATAGTGTGCCGGTATTGCTGGCACCATTGATGAGTTGAATGATTCCGGGCGAGCCCAAACCGCTGCCGGGTCCAAACGAGGGTCCCCGTCCAAGCGCAACCGTAAGCGTATAGGTGGTGTTGGGGAGCAACGGACCCACGTCCTGATAAATGCCACCGGTCGGATCACCGGGACCTTCATTGATGGCAAAAAATTCATTCCCATCCGGCATGACGCCATAGCCACCGGCGACGGTGCTGAAATTGCCATCATTAAAATCCGTCCAAGCCGCCGGGACGACATGGAAGCCGGAGCCGGTCGTTCCATTCTCGAAGCTGAAGTTGTTGACGGTGACAAAGCTGGGGTCACTGATCACCACCGCGGTGGAACTGACCACGCCGTCCGGGGCCGCATTGCTCACCGTAACATAATAGGAACTGGTGCCGGACACGGCATTGAACGTGTAGTTGGAGCCGGTCGCGCCGCCGATCGGCCCGCTTTGATTGTACCATTGGAAGTGCAGCGGCAGGCTGCCCCGGGCCTCGACCGACAGGGTCAACGGTGCGCCCGTGGCCAGTTCCGACCGGAGCAGTTGGATATCCTTCGTGATCGAGGGAGGAATGATCGCCGGTGCCGGCGCCTTCGCTAGGCGGACGTTGTCAAAATTCGCCTGGAACGTATTTGCCCCGGCGACGGACAACGCCACGATGAGATCCCCGCTGACCGTATCCCCGGTGATATAGGTCACAGTATAATCCTGCCAGGTATCGGCCGTGGCCGGGATGCCGTTGGTAGTAACCAAAACTGTTCCTGTATTATTTGTGCCGTTGATCAGCGCGATGATTCCCGGCGAGCCCAGGGTTCCGGGCGGATTCGGAAAATCCTGCCGGCGTCCGATGGCCACCGTGAGCGTATAGGTGGTGTTGGCCAGCAACGGTCCCACGTCCTGATAGAGGCCGCCGGTGGGATCTCCCGGGCCCTCATTGATCGCATAAAAGTTATTTCCATCGGCCGGAGCGGCCAGCGGATTGACCACACTGTAACTGTTATTTGCCACAACACTGAAGTTGTTGTTGTTGAAGGGCACCCACGAAGTCGGGATAACAATGTTGCCGCTGCCGGTGGTTCCAGCTTCAAAACTGAAGTTGTTGACCGTGACGATGTTCGTGGAACTGACCACCTGGGCAACGGCGCTGGTCACCGAGCCGAAGGAATTGGTGACAACCACCTGATACGAGCTGGTGCCATCCACCGCGCTGAACGAGTAGTTTGTGCCGGTCGCACCGCCGATCGGGCCGCCTTGGTTGTACCACTGGTAAGACAACGGCAAGGAACCGGAGGCTCCAACTGACAGGTTAACCGTCCCGCCCGTGGTGACTTTAAGCACCGGAGGAAGCAGGTCTGCCGTCAACGTGGGCGGGATGGGCGGCGGCGGAGCGATGCCTTTCTCCAGAAGAATGGCGTTGTACTGGGAGGATCCGCCATTAATTACGGTCAACGGCTGGCTCGTCGATTGGGCGGTAAATGTTCCCATGATATAACCGCCAACCGCCGGAGAGCCATTGACAAAGGCATAGCGCTGAACCGGGCTGGTGGTTACGCCATCGGTGACTTGGAAGTTTGGTCCGCCGGGGCTGCTGCGCGTATCATCGAGCAGCACCAAAACGGTGTAGGCCTGGCCAATCGTCAGGTTATTCAAGGTTGCCGTATTGGCGGCCGAACCAAATACACCATTTGCCAACATGATGTCCAAAGCACCATCACCCGTGGTGGCACCGCCCACCAAATACCCACCAAAAATGTTCAGCCCGCCGCTGACCACACTCATGTTTCCGGAAGAACCGTAGTCGTCGAAAATGTAACCGTTGGCGGTGGTTTGAAAACCGGAGCCACCAAAGTCCACCCCGTAAGCTTCATTCGCCACCGTACCCGCCAAACCGAGAACGGTGTTGTCCATAAAGGTGCTGTTATAAGTTCCAGCCGCATACCAGGTGATGGTAGGGACAACCGTGAAGGGAGCTGGCAGCGTGTAGACAGCCGTTCCGGCCTGATTGACGGCGCGCAGCCGGTAGGAACCGGCACTGGCCAGTTGCACATTGGTGAGCGTCAGGGTCGAGGTCACCACCTGATTATTGGTCACCGTCACCACTCCGGCGTTGATGTTGTTGGTCACGCCGCTGACGAGTTGCTGCCATTGGAGGGTCACTGATGGTGAATTGCTGAAGGAGGCGGTAAAAGCGACATTGTTGCTCAAGGCCACGGTGGCGCTGGCCGGCGAGGTGTTGGAAACCAGAAACGGCGGCGGAAAGGAAAGCGTCTGGACATCCAATCGCACATTGTCAAAATCGGCCTGAATGCTTGCCGCACCAACAACTGAAAGCATGACTGTCAAATCTCCGCTGACCGTTGGCCCGGTGGTAACGGTGGCGGTATAATCCTGCCAGGTATTCTGTGTGCTCGGAACCCCGCCGCCAGTGGCCAATACTGTACCGGTATTGTCGGTGCCGTTGACGAGTGAAATGATTCCCGGCGACCAGGAGGCTTGTCCGTTGGGAGGGGTATCGTTCCGGTTTCCGATCGCAACCGTAAGCGTATAAATGCTGTTGGTCTTCAACGGCCCCATGTCCTGATAGACGCCACCCGTGGGGTTTCCGGAGAACATATTGACATACAAGTATTGGTTGCCAGCGGCCGGGGCAGCCAGCGGAGTGAAGGTCGCATAATCACTTCCACCTGCGTTCTGGGTGCCGATTGAATCCCAGCCATTTTCATTGAATGCGGTCCAACTGGCGGGAATTGACTGGATGGCCGTACCCGGCAACGCCGTGTCGTATTCAAAGCTCAAGTTCTGGCCGGGCGTAATCCCTGACGGCGTCCCCGAGATCTTAAAATTGCTGATGCCGCCGAAGCGGTTACCACCATCGCGCCAGCCAATCCGAAGGCCCGCGCTGTCCAACTGGCTCAAGGCGATCGTGCCCAGAGTGTTCGTGCCATTGATCATCGTGACTTGCGAACCGTTCCCGTTGAAAGCGGAGCCGGTTCCGGCCGTATCGCTGAAGATCAGCGTCCAGTGACTGGAAGGGGCAAAACCTGGCGTGTCCCAACCACCAGGAGTGATGCTGCCGTTGTTTTGGAACACCTGCATCCCGCCATTATTCCGCGCCAGAAAACCGAATTCACCGGCGGTCGGAACCACCGGGAAAAAGTGGCTGCCATCCGGATGCGTCAAGCAACATGCCGCCCATGAGGTGGGGTCGGTGCTGGGGCTGCTGGTGCCTCCCACGTACATGTCAAATTCAACCGTGATGGGCCCGGTCGCCAATTCGTCGATGGGAAGGTTGCTGAAAAAACACCCGTCGAAGGCAAGCAGCACATAGTTGCCGTTGGCAGGCGCCCCGGGTTGGCCGACATCCGTTGTCGTATTGCCGACCTGATGGTGTATTTGCACCCCGGTATAGCGGGCGGGGGCCAGCGGACCGGCCTGCCGGCCGGCGAGCTCCTGGTTAACATCCTGCGAGTTTGAGGTCACCATGAAGTTATCCGTGAGGAGAACGTCCGCAGACGCTGTCTGAAGGATCAGGGGCAGCGAGGCTGCAATGATCAGGCGATATAACATGTTTTTCATTGTTGATGGGGTTTTCACAAGTGATGACTAAAGCGTTGGGTTGTCTTTCTCTGGTGTTGCTGGTGTCTTTTTCATACTAGGTCAGGCGGGTAAATCCGTATATGCCCCAAAACGGTTAACGCCCCATCACCGAAACCGGTGATGGTCTCCACCCGGTCAATACCGTGGCTTGCACGGGCATATTCATTCCCGTTGTGGCTGATGGCTTAATTAAGAGCCGGCGGCTCACTCTGGCGGTGGTGAATCCAAAACCTTTTCTGAATGCTTGCGGGTTCATCGTGATAGTGTTCCGTTTTTTTGTTCAGGGGGTGCTCACCGGAAAAGATAGAATGGCCGGGTTAAACTTTCATCCGGCATGAAGTGGATAAAGTGGCGAAATCTGTGGAGAATCTGACACGATCCACTCCGGCCGTTTACCAGACCCAAAATTTTATTCCGGCGTGTCAATCACACCGTGTTATAGAAGGTAATTTCCGCCAACAAGCCCGGCCCTTTGATTGAAGAATCTTGCCTCAGGGCAAACGCAACCGAATGAAGTTCGCCGGTTGGGAAGCGATTATCGGAATGGCATTCGAGAAGCCGCCATTCCCATCCAATGTGCCGGTGCCGTTTGTTGGCCAGCGGCTGAGCGGCAACGCCAGGTTCGTGGTCACCAGGCAGGTATACCCGGTGCCCGGCGTCCCGTTCGCCCCCGTCACAATCAGATTTTGGCCGACCACCTTCGCCACCCCCATCGTCGGCGCCACCGCCGTGGCTTTTGTCAGCCGCACGTTGTCAAAGTCCGCCTGAATGGTTGTTCCATTGCCTGGAACTGAAAGTTCAATTGTAATATCCCCGTGGACCGAAGCTCCGGTGGCGTATGTCACCGCATAATCCTGCCACGTGTCTTGCGCCGCCGGCAGTCCGCCGCCGCTGGCCAGCACCAGGCCGGTGTTGTTGGTTCCGTTGATGAGTGAAATGATTCCCGGCGAGTTGATCCGGTCTTTCCGGGATCCAATCGCAGCCGTGAGCACATAGGTGGTGTTGGGCTGCAATGTGCCGGCATCTTGATAGATGCCGCCAGTGATGCCCTGGTTGAACATATTGATGTAGCAATACTGGTTGCCGGCGGCCGGGCCGGCCAACGGCGTGTGAACAGCATAGTCACTCCCACCGGCATTTTGTGAGCCGATGTCCGTAGGACCGCCCTCATTGAAAGCGGTCCAGCCGGCCGGCACAATGGTCGCAGTGGTGCCGGGCGAGGTTGGATTAAGCTCAAAGCTGGAATTGGTGACGGCAACTGCGAGCGAGGAAACCGGGTCAAAGAATATCCCGCTCAGCACGGCATTGTCGCCCCATACATGGTCGATCCGGAATTTTGCGGATTTGTTGTAGTTGTAAACGAGGTAACAACCTCCGGAATAATTCGTCACCACCTGCACCGGGGCGACCTGGTTCAGCGTGACAGCATCAAACATCTCCACCGCCAGCCGCCGGCCCCGGTTGTCCCAATCAACAAAATACAGTGCGACCTGATGCTTTTGGGTTCCGATCATGCTGATGGTGAAGGTCATGGTGTTCCGGCCACCGTTGGCTCCATCAGTATATATGCAGGCGGCATTCCGGCTGCCGGAGTTGGTCGGATTAGATGCCAGCGCCCGGAGGTCGCCCGTATCGCTCGCCCAAACGGCAAAATTTGGCAACCCGTTCCCGCCAAACATGGAGTAATTCACAGATGCGACATATGGCGGCAGGGACTTTTTATCGGTGCCGTTGCCATTGTAATTGCAAAGGACATAGCCGTCCTGGCCATAAACTCCGCCCCAGTTGCCACCGGTGGCCTGATCCTTTTTGATAAAACGCCCGGGGTATTGCCCGGCCGGCTCAACATAAGCCGGGGTCGTGCCGGTGTAAGAAACGGACAACGTGTTCGTGCCCGGCTGCACGCCGGTGAAATAAACGAATTCGGAATCTTCGCTGGCACCACCGATGCCGGTCACGGGATGAAACACGCCGTCCCAGGCCAGGGTGCCATTGATGGTGATGCTGTTGATGTTTTTCCCCACCTTCGGGATGCCGATTCTGCCCGTCGTTCCAGCCGGAGCGGAAACGGTGCACTGGCCATTGGAGACGTTGAAGCTGGCTTGAATATCCCCGTGTGGTGTCGGTGTTTTTCCCGTCACATATTTCAGGGTGCTCCCAAGATGCGGAAGAATCTGATAGCTCGCGAATCCAGGCGAGGCGGGTTTGATCCCCAACACCTCTTCACTGAGCCATTTTACCACTCCGGCGCTCCACGGATGACACAGGCTGGTAAAGCCACACTGTGCGTTGGGAACCGGGTCGTTCAGGCCAAGGCCGGCATTCCAAGCCGGATGGGAAAGTTCAAAAAAAGTGGTTCCGCCGTAGGTGATCTCGCTGCCCCACAGGTCATAGATCGAGCTCAGGGCATCATCATATTTGTCCATGCCCGCAAAAGCCTGGATCACGAAGTATTGATTGAACGGGGAATAGGAGATCCGGTTGACTTTGTTTGTGAATTGTTGCGCGAAGATCGCGCTCTTTTCCGGATCATTCAGCAACCCCGTGTCCACGGCATCCGCGCATGCGTGCAGACCAAAACCTTGATACCAGCCGGGATTCTGACGCAAGGCGGCCAACTTTTCATTGGCATATCCGTTGTATTTGGCCTGCAGATCCGCCCGGCCATACGTGCCCATCGCGTCGGCAAATCCTTTCCACGCCCGGATCGACAGCATCTTATAGGCGTTTTGTGATTCCGGACAATTGGCGTTTTGAAACCCCGCCCCCAGCCGCTCGTCCCAGCCATAAAACCCGAGATTGGGAGACGTGCCATAAATGGCATACGCGTGATCGAGCTTGGTCATGGCATTGGTGACATAGGCATCGAGCAGCGATGCGTCGCCGGTGTAATCATAATAATCGACCAGGCTCATCACCCAGTAGATCGAATAGCTGGCGATGCCGTTATCGTCGTTCGCGGTGTTCACCAGGTTTGTCCTTACAAAATCAACGTTGCCAAAGGCGGCGAGCGAGGCGGCCTGCGCACAATGGGCGTCTCCGGTCCACGATATCCGGTCGCCGCGATCCACGAGGACCGCGCCGAAGGAATTGGCCAGCAGGTTCAGTTTTACCGTGTAGGCGCCGACATACCAGATGCGGGTGAGCATGTCATCGCTGCATGAAAAACTTCCATTGTAGTTTGCCGGCTTGGTTTGGCAGACGAGGCGGATGCCCGTGATATGCCATGGAGAGGTGAAGGCATTCACATGGATCCAGCCGAAGCGCACTCCCTCGTATAATTGGCTGTTCAACTCCAGGCGGTAGGTGTTGCCATACTTGGTCGGCACCAGCGTTTTAACATTATGGGCGCTGCCATACATCGTTATTTCAGGCTGGTCATATTCACTGATGCTCATCGTCACCGCATTGGTGTCAGGAAGATCGGGGCTGTCAATCTCCAGCCAGGCGGCATCTTCCCGCCCGAAATCCATCTGGATGGAACCCGTGCCGTTGACCGTCACGTTCGGGGCATTCCCGGTCAAAGATTGCAGATTGGCAAATGAGTTGTTGGCGTCGGCGGTTACCAACACCGGTTTTAGCAGATACATTTCCAATCCGTTGGTTGCCTGCGGGGCGGCCCAACGGTAAGCCACCAGCGGGTCGGGTGAAAGCGGTACGGCCGGGCCGCTAAAGCTGCCGGCACTCACATACGGATACGGCTCGGCAGCGGGCGAGGTACCCCAGACAGGTTGGGCCAGCGACACGGACGGACTGGCAAGAAACAACAGTGCCAGCCCGCACATGAGCGGCATTTTTTCCATGGTTTGCATCAGGATCTTCATCGGTAGCGGCTCCGGCTTATTTTGAAATGACAAGCGGGCTGAACTGGTGATTTCCTGAACTCGCTTGATATATCACCACCCCGGCTTTGAACGCAACCAAGTCATCCCTTCGGACCGGCTCCCCGGATTCATTGGTTGTGATTGAATGCATAAAAACAAGCGTCTGGTCACACACCCGCAATTGCCGCACAAGGTTCATGCTAAAATTCAACCAGCTAAGCTCCATCTCAACAATGGAGACAATGGCGAATTGAGTGGATAATTTGGCAAACCAAAATTGGGATTCCTTGGGAAAACGCGCTACCGGCCGCGTCGCGGCATCGAACGTGACCGCCACTGGCCGGGCGTCAAACCCGTCTTCATCTTGAAAAACCGGCAAAAATAATGTTCGTCATCGAAACCGGTCTGCTGCGAGATTTCCTTCACGCTTTGCGCCGTCTGCGTCAGCAGATTGCGGGCGCGCACCAGTCGCAACTCCAGCAGATATTGATGCGGGCTGGACCCGGTATGCTGCTGGAACGTATGACGGAACGAACTGTAACTCACATTGAGTTCGCGGGCGAGTGCCTGGGCATCCAATCCTTTTTCCAGCTCGGTCTGCATCTTTGCGATCGCCTTTTGGACGATCAGCAGCGCCTGGTCATCGCCCGCCAACCCGGCCTGCTGGCCGGAGTAAAGCAGGCCGAGCATCTGCGCGGTGAAACCGGCCATCACCTGTTGCAGCGCGGGACGGTTCAGCTTGACGACCGCCAGCAGTTCCGTGAACAGGGTCAGCCATTTTTCTTCCTGCCCCGGCCGGAACACCGGCGTGCGCGGCGAAAAAAATTTGTTCTTCACCCAGCGACGGGCCATGTCGCCATCAAAGCCAACCCAATGTTCATCCCAGCCCGTTTTGGCATCAGGCCGGTAACGATGCCAGACGCCAGGAAATAAAAAGATCACCTGGCCGGCATCGATCACCTGCCGGGCGCTTCGGCGCGATTCAAACATACCGGAGCCGCGCGAAATGTACACCAGTGCGTGGGTGTCCAGCACCCGGCCCTTGTGCCAATCGAAGTGGTATCCCTTCGGATGCCCCGGCGGAGGATAATATTGTCCCGGGAGCAGCCGCATCTCACCCGCCGTGGTCACATGCCAGCCCCATTTCCGGTCGCGCACGCTGACCGGAAAATAGCGGGAAAAACTTTTTTGGCTGGAGATATTGATTTTAGAGATGGTGCGCGCGACGGGAGTTGAACCCATAACCTTCGGCTTCGGAGACCGACGCTCTATCCAGTTGAGCTACGCGCGCAGGACAAACCGGGGGATTATTATGCGGGGTTTTGCACCAGCGGCAAGCAGTATCACGGACCTGGAATCGCCAAAAGGCATCAGTCAAGGCGTGACGGCCACTTGCGCGTTCGTGTACGACAGCTTGTTCACTCCCCCCGGCGTCATGATTTTGCAATCCACCAGCCGGACGTTTTGCGCTTCGTAGATGCCGAAAGGTTTGTCGGCGGTGATGTTGACCCCTTGCAACAAAACATTGGTGACGGCCATTTCCGGCAGGCCCCAGATCAACCCCGCCCTGCGGCCAGCCGGCACCGTGGCGGTGATATTGCTGAAGGTGATGTCGCGATAAATCGGCGTCCGACCGGTGATCGTCGCGGCGGGATACGTCGCAGCGATGGCGGGAGTGAGATTATTCAGCGCGCGATATTCCCGGTTGGTGGCCATGTACGAGGCGTAAATTAAAATCGGGCAATCCACGTTGGTCATGCGGAGGTTCAGGTAGGAAAGATTGTGCACGAAACCGCCGCGGTCACGGTCGGTTTTGACGCGAATGCCGGATTCCGTGTTGTTGAACGTGCAATTCATCACCGTGAAGTTGGAAATGCCGCCCGAAGTCGGGCTGCCGATGGATACGCCATGGCCGTAACCGTAGGTGCAATTGGTGATCAAGACATCGGAGGTGCCGCCGCCGCAGGTATAGTTGTCATCGCCCACGCTGACGTCGCAGTCCTGGACCAGGATGCGTTTTCCAGTCACGTCGCAGGCGTCGGTGTTGTGGCTGGGATTGACGGGATCAGTCGAGGCCGGGGCGCGGACCGTGACCTTGCGAACCGTGACGTCGGTGGTCTTGCCGCTGATGGCGATGTGAAACATCGGCGAGTTGCTCAACGTAATGTTCTCGATCAAGACACGTTCGCATGAAGAGAACGCAATCATCCTCGGCCGCCTTGCGCTCTTTGTCTTGGCATAAGGCCACCACGGACTGCCTTGACCATCAATCCCACCCGAACCACTGATGGCGATGTCTTGCAGTCCTCTGCCGGTGATAAAACTCAACGGGTCGGTTGTGCCGCCGGGATACTTGTCCAGCGGCAACATCCGCAATGTCCCATTCACGCACAGATTGATGTGGGCGGCCATCTGCAAGGGACCGCTTAAAAAATTTCCCGCCGGCACCTCGACGATTCCGCCGCCCGCGCCGCTCGCCGCATCAATGGCCGCCTGGATGGCCGCAGTGTTCGTCGCCACGCCGTCGCCAATCGCGCCATAATTTGTGACGTTGTAAATTCCCAACGGAATCACGGGTAAGGCTGGCGTGACAAACGATTGGGCTTCAGCCGAAGCAGCCAGCGCGGCCAGGCCGGTAACAATTACGGAAAAAAAAGTTCGCAGCATAGATGTGGTCTCAATTCAAGGTTTGGCCGGATTCCACTCATCACTTCCGCCCAAAACGGACGGGATGGTGATTTTTTCCGCCTCGGCTTTCGTCAACTGCTTCGCCCATTTGACGCGGGCAGCGGGATTCGCACCCGGGCCGGTGCTGTTGTATTCGGCGTAGCGGGCGGTCAGTTCGTTGGTGGGATTGCGCCAGTTGTTCCAGCCTTCCGGCTTGATGTGGTCGCCCAGTTCGCAGTTCAAATAAGTCACACTCGCATACGGACGCCACGGGCGTCCGAGATCGGCCGTGGGCGGGCTGTTGGTATTGGCCGGAGTTCCTTCCGGGCTGAGCCACGGCTTCGGGTCGCCCGTCAGCTTGCAATCCATGAACACAAAACCAAAGGGATGATCCTGCGGCGTGTTCGCCGCCGTCACGTGGCCACCATTTTTGCTGTGGATCTCACAATGGTCGAACACCGTCGCGGCCGAGCCGTAGATGAAATCCACCCGGCCTTCGATATAGCAATTCGTAAAATATTGCCGGGCTTCATCGACTCTCAATGTGTCCTGCCAGCCCAGCAGGCGACAGTGGTTGAGCACCGCGCGGTCGCCAATCACCCGCAACGCCAGTGCCTGTCCATGGTCGCCGGAGGTGTTTTGGAACGTGACGTTCTCCGCGTGAAAATCATCGCCCAACACAACGACACCAATGCCCCTGAAACGCGGATCTGCACCCGGGTTTGGTTCATTCTGGTTCAGCGCATAGGTCAAAATCGTGTTCTCCAATTCCTCGCCCACGAACCGGACGTTGCGCTTCGATTTTGGCACAACGATTTGTCCCTCGTACTTTCCCGGCTTGAGCAAGATGGTGAATGGCTTGGTGCCATCATCCGGAGCGGCGGCGATCGCGGCTTGCACCGTCGTATGCGTGCCAGAGCCGTCGGCGGAAACCACCGCGTCATATTTGGCTTCCTTCGCCACGGGGTTGGCCTCGATCGGCTCGGTGCGCAACACCGGCGACAGCTCCGGCGCGGCCTTGCGCAATTCTTCCACCACCAGCCGCGCAAACATCACATGGCCCTTGGCATTCAGATGTGTGCCGTCAAAGCCGCCCGTGTTGGTGCCATCCACAATCTTCGGCGGACTGAACTCCAGGCATTTCTCCGGCCCAAGCGATTCGCACAGCTCGATGCTGCGGGCTTGCAGATCCACGAGCGGCACGTGCTTTTCAGCGGCGATCTTACGGACCTCTTCCGCGTACGGCGCGAGGCTGGATTTGATTTTTCCGGGATGTTCCTTGTCCCACTGGCGGCGGGTGAGCGGCGTGACCAGCACCGGCTTGGCACCGGCGGCCTGCGCCTCTTCGACATAGCTGACCATGTTGCTCACGAAGGTCGGCATATCCGTCGAGCGCCCCGGCTTGCCCGGCTCGTTGTTATGGCCGAACTGGATGAGATAATAATCACCCTTCAACGCCAGCGCGTTGGTCCAACGGCCTTCGCGCCGAAAGCTCTCGGAACTCCGCCCGCCCTGCGAGGTGTTGATGCACACGGCGCCGTCGGTGAGAAACTGCTTGAAGCCGAGCCCCCACCCGGCGCTGTCCGTCACCGTGGAATCCCCTACGAGAACGATTTTGATCTGGGCCTTGGCGGAAAGGACGGCGGCGGCAAACGCCGCGCACAATAGAATTGTTCTCATGGGTCGGGAATTAATTCCTTTGATTCTGCCGAAGATGGCGCCGTAATAGAATGGCAGTTTGTGCAATTAACATTGAAAAAGCTGCCAGCCGGCGCGGCGCATTGTTAGGGCGTGTTTTCAAAATACGGAGTGCGGCCGTCCCCGGTCGCAGCGATGTCCAAATTGAGGAGGGCTTCCGCGAATTTCCCGAGACCTGGCAGTTGAACGTTGCTGCGCCCGGTTTCCTTGGCGGCTTTGCGCCTTTGCGTTAATTCTGGACTGCATGGTTCCGGCTAAGAGCATTTATTTATCTCCTTCGCCAGCGCCGCCACGCGCCGGACATCCACCGGGTTCGCCAGCTTGCCATCGCGCTTCAATGAAGATCCCACGATGACGCCATCGGCCACGCGCAGGAAGTCCTGCGCATTGCTGGCATTGACGCCGCTGCCAAGCAGTATCTTGGCGTCAGGACACGCCTGCCGGACGCACTCCACATCACTGATGTCTGCGGCCTTGCCCGTGCCGACGCCCGAAACGATGAGCGCATCGGCCAGGCCGCGCTCCAAGGTGTCCGCCGCGGCATCGGCCAGCGACCAGTCACCCAGCGGCACAGCGTGTTTCACATGGACATCGGCGAAAATTCCCGCGCCCGGCGCCACGCGAGCACGTTCGCGCAAGGTATTATAGGCGTCGCCTTCGATGACGCCCTGGTCCGTGATCATCGCGCCGCTGTGCACGTTGACGCGGATGAAATCACCACCGCACGCGGCGCACAGCGCCAGCGCGGAGCGCGCATCATTGCGCAAAACGTTGTAGCCGATGGGCAGCTTCACCGCCGCCCGCACCGCGCAACCGGCCGCCGCCATCGCGGCGAGGGTTTCGGGGGCAACACTGCCTTTGGTGAACGGTACATCACCAAAGTTTTCAATGATGAGGGCATGCACGCCGCCGTGTTCGTAGGCCACCGCATCCGCCACCGCGAATTTGATGATATCCGCCATCGATTGCTTATGGCGGGGCGCGCCGGGCAACGGCTTGAGGTGAACCACGCCGATGAAAACTTTGGGGTGTGATTTAAAGAAATTTTTCATTTTGAAACTTTGGTTAGCCGGGCATGCACGGCCATGAAGGCGGCCACGCGTTGGGGATCCACCGCGCCCGTCCAATGCCCGCCCGCTTTGAATTCAGAACCGATGATGAACCCGTCCGCCGCCGCAAAAAACTGTTTCAAGTTCGCCGCCGTCACACCGGAGCCGAGATACACCGGCAACTGCGTGTGGCCCTTCACTTCCAGCACATCCTTTTTTTGCGGCGCATCTCCGGTCACCGCGCCGGTCACGATCACCAGATCGCCGCGCATGAACTCCACCGCGTGCGCCGTCTCGCCGATACCCACATCCGCCGTGATGGCGTGGGCGCTGTGCTTCTTTTTCACGTCCACCCAGACCTGCACCTCGTCCGCGCCGATGAGCCGGCGGTAACGCAGCAATTCCGCCGCGGAAGATTCGATGATGCCTTCGTCCGCCACGTGGGCGAACGCAAAACCCTCGGCGCGGATGAAATCCAGGCCCGCAGCATGCGCCACCGCCATCGCTTCCATGTTCGCCCCGGCAAGGATCTGGATGCCGCACGGCAAACCGGCCGTGGCCTTCACCGCACGGCCGATCAACGCCATGCTCGCCACGATTTCCGGCCCCACCTGCCCGCGCAAATACGGCGTATCGTGCATGTTCTCAATCATGATCCCGTGGACACCGGCCTCGCGATACAGCTTCGCCTCGCGCACCGCCTGCGCCTCGATATCCGCCAGCGTCAACCGGCTGGCCGGCGTGCCCGGCAACGCGCCGACATGGATCATGGCAATGACCGGCTTGGGAGATTTGAAAAGAGGATTGGATGCCGACATGCGATGCAAAGTAAACACGGCGCCGCCAGAAACCAAGCGCAGACCGCTGGGGTGTGTTTTCATGATTTTATTTTTTTAATTTTCATCGTAGATCATCGCAGATCATCGAAGGCCCGGCCACGCCGGACGGAGCGCGGCATTTATGCCGCTTCACCAACCGGATACCTGACGCCTCCGCTTTTTGCACCCATGGCCGCACACCGGCACCTTGTTTTATATTTTTTTCAAAGTGACCGAAAATCACCGTAAACGACCGAAAAGGACCGAAATTCGCCGAAATGACAGGTGGGCATCCGGTCAACGCGCCAGCGCCCTTTAATTCGTAGCAGCCGACGTGAGGAGGCTCAAACTTCCCCCCGCCAGCCCGGCTTATGCTTAAGGTGCGGATCATTTTTTTATTTTTAGGTCGGATTAGGTCGGATTAACCCGGATAACTTCGTCCGCCTCTCAGCGGGCGGCGGCTGTGTCGCAGACCAGCCGCAGCAGCCACGTTTGCAACCGGCACCTTCAACCTTGCTGGATCATTCGTCATTCGGTCATTCATGGTGGCCGCATGCAAGCACCCCCGGAACATCGCACGAGACCTGAATCTCGGATCCCGTTTCCCGCATCCCGCATGAGCTTTTTCAGCTTTCATCCCTCCCTTGTATCACACCTCCCCAAAAGTTGAATTTCTCCCGGGAATGTAGAATGCAGATTTTTGCCATATTTCTGCAAAAAACCCGAGTGGGAAGGGAGTCCGACCAAAAAAATCCGCTAAAATTCAGAATCCCCCCGTAAAGATTATGGATAATTGGTGCACGAAAAAATTAGCCGGCGGCCAAAATCGCGGATTTGCTGGGAAATTGCGAGATTTTTGAAAATGAAAAATTGGCCTCCGTCCTAGGTAGGGACGTTGCGCTGCGACGTCCCCGCCGGCGCTTTCCCATCTTCTGCCGGCGGTCCCCTTCAGGCCCGTCGCGCCGGATGACCTTGCCCACCTTTCCTTCACCCCAACGGGGTGAAAATCATCCAGCCTGGGGTTGCGACGAAGGAGCTACCCTAGGTAAACCAGAAAATGTTCTCCAACCCTTTCAGAAATCTCTGCAAAAGTATTGAACAGGTGAAGGTCTGGGTTCGTCAGAAGGGCATGCAAACCAAGCGCGAGAATCAAATCACATTTTTTGACATGGCCGTCCAGCAACGGGGGGCGGCAAATAAAGTTTT
>DATHQS010000362.1:0-4311 GCA_035482455.1 Candidatus Acidiferrales bacterium
GTTTCCGCCAATGCCATGGTGACCGTGGTCGCCCCGCCCGCCGCGCCACCAAGCCTTTCCGCCGTGGCGGGTGATTCACAGGTTGTTTTGACATGGACGACGGCGGCGCGCGCGACGGGTTACTTCCTTTACCGGGGAACGAGCACCGGCAATGAGACCACCGCGGTCCTCGGCAATTACGCCGGCACCAGCTACACCAACATCGGCCTCGCCGACGGCACGACTTATTTTTACGTCGTCTCCGCCACCAATGCCGGCGGCCTCGGCCCGAAATCGCCCGAAGCCAGCGCGACACCCAGCTCAAGCATCGTGATCACGGCGCGCCAGCTCGTGTGGAAGGGTGACGGCACGGCGAACCTTTGGAACGTGAGCGGCTCGGCCAACTGGCTGAGCAACACGACCGCGACAACCTTCAACAACGGCGACGCGGTGACCTTTGACAATACCGGCTCGAATAACGTGCCCGTCGCGCTCTCCGGCACCCTGCTGCCCGCGCTGACCACGTTCAACGCGACCAAAAATTACACGTTCACCAACAGCGGCTCCATCAACGGCACCAACATCCTGATCAAGACCGGCACCGGCACCTTGACCCTCGGCGCAACCAACTTGTATTCCGGCGGCACGATCTTGAGCAACGGCATCATTGCGCTATCCGGCCCGGGTGGCGGCGGGGTGACGGCCAACAATTATACGCTCGGCAGCGGGCCCGTTTATTTCCGGGGCGGCACGCTGCAAACCTGCGGCTATGGCCAGGCGGACAACACCAGCAGCTATGGCTCGTTCACGAATGACATCATCGTTTTCGGCGGCGAGATCGGCACCATCCTGTCCAGCCCGCGGTATACGCTTGGCAGCAAGGTGACCGGCAGCGGCACGCTGACGTTGGTCGTGGATTTCGTCCGTGACGACGTCAACGGCGACTGGAGCGGTTTCACCGGGCTGCTGCATGTCCGCAGCATCATCAACACCGGAACGAGTTCCGCCGATGACGACTTCCGCATCTCGAACCCCGCCGGCATGCCGAACACGCGGCTGTTCCTCGACTCCACTTCCGCCACCAACCTGCTGATGTATTCGCGCGCGACCGTCGGCTCGGTCATCCCCATCGGCGAATTTTCCGCCACCACCAACACCACTGTCAGCGCCGGTTTTGGCAGCAGCGCCGGCACGCAAAACGCCGTAACGTGGCGCGTGGGCGGCCTGAACACCGATGCCACCAACGCCGCCAGCTTCCAAGGCACGACCGCGCTCATCAAGGAAGGCACCGGCACCTGGACGTTGACCGGCACCAACAACACCCAGACTGGCACGACCACGGTGAGTAACGGCATATTGGTCATCAACGGCAATTATTTTGGCTCGACCGTGACCGTCGCCGGCGGCCAGTTGAGTGGGGTCGGGTTCATCGCCAGTCCGGCGAACATCAATAACGGCGGCGGATTTGCGCCGGGCAACCCGTTCGGCCTGCTGACGATCAGCAACAATCTGACGCTCGCGGCGGGCAGCACGACGGTCATGCAGATCCAGGATGCGCCGGTGACGAACAGCGCCGCGAAAATTTCGGGCACGTTGTTCGCCAACGGCACGCTCATTGTGACAAACATGGGCGGCGACCTCACCAACGGCGACAGCTTCAAGTTGTTCTCGGTGGGCACATTCTCCGGCGGGTTCACGAACATCATTTTGCCGGATCTTGCGGACGGACTGCTCTGGGATACCAATACGCTTAAAACATCTGGCACCATTTCCGTCGTGGTGCTGACCCCGCCGTTGATTTCGGGCATCCAGATGTCCGGAGCCGGCCTCGTCATTAGCGGTAGCGGTGGCGCGGGCAGCTGGCCGTACGTCGTCCTGACCGCCACGAACCTGGCCGCGCCACAATGGACGCCAGTGGCCACCAACCAGTTTGATTCCTCCGGCAATTTCAGCATCACCAACGTCATCGACCCCAGCCAGCCACAGACCTTTTACCAACTGCAGTTGCAATGACATTGCCAAAACTGGCGATGTTCAAGCGGGGGCGGTTCAGGCAAGCTCTGGGCTCACACATGAACATCAAATGGCTCACCCCCGTAGTTTTGACGGCAATTTTTGGCGCGATTTCGGCGCAGGCCGAGGTGAAACTGGCCAGCCCGTTTACCAGCCACATGGTTTTGCAGTGTGACGCCAAGGTGCCGGTGTGGGGCACCGCGGAAAGCGGCGAAGTCGTGACGGTGGAATTTGCCGGGCAGAAAAAATCGGTCAAGGCGGATGCCGGCGGGAATTGGCGCGTGGAACTCAAGCCGATGAAGCCCTCGGCGGAAAGCCGCAGTTTCCAGGTGACCGGTTCCAAGACCGCGCAGCCGGTTCAGCTCGATGATGTGCTCGTCGGCGAAGTATGGCTGGCGTCCGGACAGTCCAACATGGATTTTTCCATGTCGAAGAAGGTGAAGTATTTTGCGGGCGTCACGAATGAGGAGGCGGAAATCGCCGCGGCCAACTATCCGCTCATCCGCATGTTCACCGGGGCGGCGGCCAAAACGTATGCCCCGCAGAATACTGTCGGCGGTTCGTGGCAGGTGTGCAGCCCGGAAACGGCGCCGGCATTTTCGGCAGTCGGTTATTTCTTTGCGCGCGATTTGCAGCGCGAGATCAAGGTGCCGGTGGGCATCATCACCGAGGCCTTCGGCGCGAGCACGGCGGAATCATGGATACGCCGCGAGACGATGGTGGCCGATCCGCTACTGAAGCCGATGGTGGACCACTTTGACGCCGCCGTGGCGGCGTTCAAAACCAATCCGCCGCCGGTCGTCGCCGCGCCACGTTCGGAAGATGTCTCCGCCACAAATGCCGCGCCGGCCGGACGCCGTCGCAGTAGCGGACCGCGCGATCCGGTGCAAGACCAGCACAATGCCACGGTGCTGTTCAACGGCATGATCGCGCCGGTCATCCCCTACGCCATCCGTGGCGTCATCTGGTACCAGGGCGAATCCATTGTCGGCGGCGCCTCGGGCATCGCATTGTATCCACATGTGCAGGCGACGCTTGTTCGTGACTGGCGCAAGCTGTGGGGCAACGATGACCTTCCGTTTTACATCGTACAACTCGCCGGCCAGGAAGCGCCCAGCAACAGCCCACAAGTGCGCGAGGCACAGGCGACCATTCTGCAATTGCCGAACACCGGCATGGCCGTCGCCACGGACATCGGCGAGCGGAAAAATGTACATCCGAAGAACAAGCAGGATGTGGGCGACCGGCTCTCGCGCATCGCGCTGGCGAAGGTTTACGGCCACAAAATCGAATATTCCGGCCCGGTGTATTCATCCATGAAAATCGAGGGCGGCGCGATTCGTGTCACCTTTTCGCACGCAGACGGTCTAACGGCGAAAGACGGCGCGCTCAAGTGGTTCACCATCGCGGGTGCGGACGGCAAATTTGTGCCGGCCGAGGCCAAGATCGACGGCCAGACGGTCGTCGTAAGCAGCCCGGACGTGGCCGCGCCGGTGGCGGTGCGTTATGCGTGGGTGAATTTTCCGGATGGCGGGCATCTGTACAATGCGGCCGGATTGCCGGCGGCGCAGTTCCGCACGGACGCGCCGAAATTGAAGCTGTGAAATGATTTTAGACCAAGCATGAAACTATTCCTTCCCCTCCTCATGGTGACCAGCCTCGGCTGGCAGGCGCTGGCCGCGGATAAATTCACGCCGCCGGTATCGCCGCGCACGAGCTATAATTTCAACCCCGGCTGGAAGTTCATCCGCGAGGATGTGACCAACGCGGAGACGGTTGGCTTTGACGACTCCAAATGGACGGATGTCAGCGCGCCGCATACTTACAACGATGTGGATTCCTACACCTCCCTCATCAGCCACAGCGGCGGCGACCGCCATGCGTGGGCAGGCATCACGTGGTACCGGAAACATTTCAAGCTGCCCGCGGGCGCGAAGGATGGAAAAGTGTTTCTGGAGTTTGAAGGCTTGAAGCAGGCGGGACGGTTTTGGGTGAACGGCAAGCTGGTCGGCAAATTTGAGAACGGCGTCACCGCCTGCGGACTGGACCTGACCGGGTTCGTGAAGTTCGGCGACGAGGAAAACGTCATCGCCGTGAAGGTGGACAATAGCAACGATTACCTGGAGGAAGCGACCGGCACGGGCTATGAATGGATGGGCCGCGCGTTCAATCCCAATTACGGCGGGTTGAATCATGACATCTGGTTGCGCCTGACCGGCAAGGTGTATCAGACGTTGCCGCTCTACGAAAATCTCCAGACGACGGGCACGTACATCTACGGCACCAATTTTGACATCAAAAACAAAACGTGCGATGTGA
>DATHQS010000363.1:0-32302 GCA_035482455.1 Candidatus Acidiferrales bacterium
CCCTTACCTTGGTGGACCTCGACGAAGTCTGTGTGACCAACATCAACCGCCAGCTCCACGCCCTCACCGAAACCGTTGGCCACGCCAAGGTCGAGGCCATGGCCGACCGTATCCGCGCCATCAATCCCGAATGTCGCGTGACCGTCGAACAGAAATTCTTCAACGAACAGACCGCCGCCGGCTTGCTCGCGCCAAAGTACGATTTCATCATCGATGCGATCGATAACGTGCCGAACAAAATGCTGTTGCTCGTCCTTTGCCGCGAAAAAAAACTGCCGGTCATCACCTGCGGCGGCGCCGGCGGCCGCCGCGAGCTGACCTCCGTACGTCTCGGCGACCTGTCCAAAGCCAGCCACGACAAGCTGCTCTCGGAAGTGCGCCGGCGCTTGCGCAAGGAACATCACTTTCCTGCTGAACACCATGTGATGGGCGTCCCGTGCGTGTATTCCGTCGAGAAAACCAAGTTCCCGCAGCCGGATGGTTCAGTGTGTGAAATCCGCAATGAAACCGAGGAAGGCGCGCGCCTCAACTGCAACGGCGGTCTCGGCTCCGCGACCTTCGTGACCGGCGCCTTCGGCTTCGCCGCCGCCGGCCTGGTCGTGCAAAAAATCGCTGAAAGGTAGGGCGCGGCGCTCCGCGCGCGCCGCGCCTGTCAACCTACGCGCTCTTGTTCACAGCGACGGGGCATGCCAAGTGGTGCCTCATTTGATTTCTCCAAACACGCGCTGAAAATTCTCTTCCACGCGCCCGGCCAGCACTTCCACCTTCTCCCCGAGGAACTCCGCCAACCCGCCATAAACCGCCGGCAGATTTGCCGGATGATTTAGCGGCTTGCCGTCGCTGCCGGCTAGCGGATGCAGAATTTTCCCCTCTGGCAGATGCTGGTCCGGCGCATCGGTTTCAATTAGCAACCTATCCGCCGGAACCTGCCGGAACGTCTCCCGCTGGCGCAATTTCCGCTCCTGCAGAAAATATCCGGGAAAACTGAAATACGCCCCGAGCTTCGCGAACGCCGGGATCATCTCCGTCGGCCCACCAAAACTATGCAGCACGAACCCGCGTTGCGGACGTGTATTTCGCTGCAACAATTCCAACATCCGCCCCCACGCCCGCAAACAATGGATGTTTACCGGCAAGTTGCGTTTGGCGGCGATGCCCAATTGCGCGAGAAAAACCTCCTCTTGTCCGTCGTAAGCCAAATCCGGCTTCCACCGGTCCAGGCCGATCTCGCCAACCGCACTGGGAACCTCATCCAGAAATTTCTCCAAGCTGCTTTGCCAATCCGGCGTGCGTTCGCCCAGATACCATGGATGATACCCAAAACTCGGCAGCACGATTTTATTCACCAGCGCCAGCGCCAGCACCTGCAGCCAGTCGGATTCGCACGCGCCGTTGACCACCATCCGCCGGACACCGGCCACCTCACACGCCGCCAGCAATTCACCCTGCCGGCCGTCAAAACGGTCATCCTGCAGGTGATTGTGCGCGTCGTAAAAGTTCACGGTTGTGATGAAGTGTGCGCAAACTCCCGGATGCGCTCCCACACCTTGGCCAGCGCATTCCGGCGGTTCGGCGTGAGATGCTGCGTGATGCCCAGCGGGGCGAGAAATTTCGGGTCGTGGGTCAAAATTTCCGCCGGCCCGTATCCGCTATAAAATTCGCAGAGCAATCCGGCGATGGCCTTCACGACCAGCGAATCCGAATCAGAAGTGAAGACGCATTTCCCATCGCTGACCTGGGCCACAAACCAGAGCTTGGCCAGGCAACCCGGGATCAAATTTTCCTCCACGCGCAATTCTGGTGGCAGGGAGGGAAATTGTTTTGCCTGCTCGACGAGGAGTGCCAGCCGGTCCTGGCCGTTTTTCAAGCTGGCCAGTTGCGCGGTAAGTTGAGCCTGTTTTTCCGCGAGGGTCATGGCGCGGAAAAGGGTTTATTCCCCGGGTCCGGGATTTTCCTGCCGGGCTTCCGGCTCGGGTTGGGATTGCGGGGCTTCCGGCTGCGGGGCCTGCTCACGCGGGCTGCGGGGCGGCTCGTCACGGCGGGGTTCATTCCGTCGCGGTTCATCCCGGCGCTGATCCCGGCGCGGTTCATCGCGGCGAGGCTCGTCCCGTCTTGGTTCATCGCGACGCTGATCGCGCTGCGGCGGCTGCATCTGCCGGGGCGGCTGGATGCGTCGGAGTGCGCGGCGAAGTTCATCGATCTCCCGCTCATCTGCCAGTTTCTGGCGCTCGGCCAGTTCTACGAGTTCGAGGATCTCATCCAGCTGGTCGATCGTATGCTTGAGCGACTCGGCGATCTCTGTCGCATGCAAAACTGCCTCGTGGATTGCGGAGGTCGCTGCTGGACGGAAGTCGGCGGGCTTCACCCACTGTTTCGGACGCAGCGGCTCCTGGCGGCGTTCCGGCGGACGGTTGTGCTGCGGCTCGTGCTGCGGATGTTGGGCATGGCGCGGCGCTTCCCGTTGTTCCGGCGGCGGGGGATTTTCCCCGCGCGTTTCCGGTGCGGGTGCATCCATGGGCTCGGATTCAGAGGCGGCAAAATCAGCGGGTTCCTCGGCATGCGGCTCGCGAAAACCGCCCGTATTCTCGGGTTCCGCGGTTTCGGGGGCATCTGACGGCTCACCGGCGGGCGCACCCGTCTCCGGGGCTTCGTCGATGTCTTCCGGCTGGCCCGCCGGTCCTGGCGGTTTGTCTCCCGGCGGACGTGGGCCGCGGCTGCGGCCACGACCGCCACGGCGGCCGCGACGGCGATTGGAGGGGCGTCCCGCGGGCGCGGGCGACTTCAGATTGGATTGTTCGTCTGGCACAGATTTTCCGTGAGGATGACCGTCCTGGCGCGCAAAAGCAAAGCGAATTGCTGCCTACTTTTTCACAAACAACGCCAAAGACGCCGTATGGCTGTGCAGAAAATTCTTGTCGCCAACGGGGCCGATCTCGCCGTTGCAGAAGAATCCGGAAAGGCCCATCGGGCCCAGGTGCTCCTGCACCATCCCGGCGTCATGGCTCGGGCGGCCAAAAAGGTTCTTCCCCCGGCCATTGCAGCAGAACAGGCAGCCGCCATAAACGGTCGTGTCGGCCAGCTTGATCTTGGTGCCGGCCAGCAAATCATCCATTTCCTGCGAGGCGGCGGCGGCATCCCGGCGTTGAAACTGTATTGTCTGCCCCGTGCGCGGCATCGCGCCGACGGCGATCACCCCGGAGTTCGGGTCGCCGCCGATAAGGGTGCGCACCAGGAAATCGCCCTGGTGAAATTCCTCCAGGTATTCGTTCACGGCCAGCCCGATGAACAGGTTCCCGCGCACCTTCTGCTGGTCGGCAGGCGGCAATTGGTTCACCGTCTCCGCCAGGACGGAATACGCCGGGCGGTTGCCGATGTGCTGGATGAGATTCTGCTCCACGCGCGTCAACGTCCACGCCTCGCCGATGGGTGTGCAGCCCTGCGCCACGACCCCGGACAACGTCACGTCGCCACCCACGGCGATCGCCACGCCGCCATCATCATAAACCTCGCCATCGAGATACACCTGTGTCGCCGGTTCGGGATAATTTCCCGTCGCCAGCCCGCCGTAGACCGGCTGGCCGGGGTAGTTCTTTTGCCATGACCGGAGCCACGCCTCCGAATCAAACGGATAGGGGGTCATGAACGCCAGCCAGCCGTTTGCATCCTCCTTGGCCACGCCGGATTCGGTCGGCCAGAAAGGTTCCTCCGCCGCCCGGTCGATCTGTTCCTGCGTGATGTGTACCGCTTTCAATTTCGCGCCCGGCAGGGAATAAAGCGCCAGCACCAGGCCGCCTGCGTTCTCAAGTTCTTCCGAGCCGGCCACCAGGGCGTTGCCGGAACAGCCGGCGAGCAATGGTATCCGTGCATGCAGCCGGAGGATTTCGAGCACCGCCTGGGCATGCGGAAAAAATTTCGGCGACAGGAACACGAGACCCAGCGAGACATCCTTTGCCGGCATGCGCGCCCGCAGCCGGCGCGCCCAGTCGGCCAGGCCGTCTTCATCCATGCCGTCCGACCAGTAGGCCGTGATGGAAAAATCGTTGTTCACTGGAATGACTCTAACGGGACACGGGAAAATTGCAAAGCGGGAACCGGCTTTTCCGCAAAATTTATTTATCAAGCCCGGTGCCCCCCGATGCGGAAGGAAGCACCGGAGCCAACGGCACCATGCTGTCACCTTTTGCCAAAACACGACAAACGGTTCTCCCAGCGGGAGAGGGCCGGGGTGAGGGCGAGCGTTAGAACTAACTCCTCAACTCCTTGACTCTAAAACCCATCAACTACCCCTTCACTGTATGCCCAGCACATTGGCCGATCCTCGTGCAATCCAGCTACGCCAGTCCTTGTCCATCCTGGCCAGGCCGCCGGGGTAGGATTTATTCAATATTTCGGCGCAATCCGGCGATTTTACGCCCGGCTTTATGGCCGGCTTTTGGTACTCCGCCACCAGCCCGTTCAAGACCCGCCGGTTTTCCGGCGTGCTCATCAACAGTTGAAACACCGACCAGCTCACCGGATAGGTCATTTGGGGATCCTCCCTGCGAAATTCCTGCGGGCTGTTGTTCAAAAACTGGCGCAGTTCCGGCAGCGAGCCTTCCTGCAGCCATTTTCTCAGCTCGAACCAGCGTGAACGCAACGCCAGATCCTCGTGCGCGTCACGCATATACACCGGGAAGGAAAAATAGACCGCGCACCCCTCGTCCAGCCAGATGGGCAATTCACGAAACTGCTGGTGCATGATCGCATGGCTGCATTCGTGCAGGATGTTGTTGGCCAGATAGGTCGGATCCCGCTGCCGCCACGTCACCACTTCGTTGTCCCGCGGTGAAAAATACCCCGCCAGGTTCGAGAGCGAGAGGCTTTCATGCTCGAAGCCATTGTGGTTGGTCAGCGCAAAACTGCGATACCCATCGAACGTCCCGAAGATGCGGATGCGTACATGCAAATTCGTGCTAGCGGTGAAATTGAACGCCTCCTCATGCCGCCGCAACAGGTCCGCCACGATCAGGTTGATCTTGTCCTCATTGGCCTTGGGTAAAACGTATTGGTGCAACGCAAACCGGCACAAGCCATCTCCGCGAAACCCCGGCGTGGCGTTGTCCGCTCCCAAGCTGGACAACCCACAGCAAAAAAGTGCAAGCCCCAACACCAGCGCGACTGGACTAAAACATTCAACCTTCAACGCCCAACCCTGAACGCCCGACCATGAACACCACGGACACTTTGACATTGGATGTTGAATGTTGAGTGTTGAATGTTTCTTCGGGCTCATTCCTCACAAAATCGCTCGCACCGCCTTGACCATCGCCGCCGCTTCCGCCTGCGCGCCGATGGTGATGCGCAGGTGGCTGTTCACCTCCGGCGCGCTGAACCAGCGCACCAGGATCTTTTTATCACGGAGCTTCTGCAGCCATTCCTTCGCCGGAAACAGCGGCGGCTTCGCGAGGATGAAATTGGTCTGGCTCGGCAAAACGCGGAAGCCCAGCTTCGTCAGTTCCCGGCTCAGCCATTCGCGCGTGGCCACGATCTTTTTGAAATTGGCGCGGTAGTATTTCAGGTCATCCAGCGTCGCCTCGGCCGCGATCTGCCCAAGCCCGTTCACATTGTAGCTGTCGCGGATCTTGTCCAGCGCCGCGATGAGTTCCGCATGTCCCACAAAATAACCGACCCGCTGAAAACATAGCGAATACGCCTTCGAAAATGTCCGCGCGACCAGCACGTTCGAAAATTTCAACGCCAGCTTCATCGCATTTTCATCCGCAAAATCCACATACGCCTCGTCCAGCACCACGACGCCCTTTTGTGCCTGGCACAGTTTCGCCAGCTCGGGCGTTTTGTAGCCGCGCCCCCCCGGCGCGTTCGGCGTCGTCACCAGTGTCAGCGCCGCCTTGAAATCCCATTTTCTCCCGCGCTTCAACGCCGCCACATCCGGCATGGTAAAATCCGGGTTCAGTGTCACCGCATTTTTTACCGCCCCATGGATATCCGCCAGCACCGGATAAAGCGAATAGCTCGGCGTGAAATACTGCACCGTTGCTTTCGCTGTTTTTGAATTGGGCTCCACAAACGCCCGAGTCGCCAACGCCAGCACTTCATCCGAGCCGTTCCCCACGATGATGTTCTCCGGCTTGCATCCGTGCAGTTTCGCCAGCTTCGCCCGCAATTTTTCCGCCGTCGGGTTCGGATACAGCCGCAGCCGCCCGTCCGTCGCCGCCCTCACCGCCGCCAAGACGCGCGGCGACGGCGGATACGGGTTCTCGTTCGTGTTGAGCTTGATCAACCCTTTGATTTTGGGCTGTTCACCCGGCACATACGCGTGCAGGTCGTGAACGAGTGGGCGGATCAATGCATTCTTCGTTGCCATGCGCTCAATATGCCATCAGCCCGCTTTGCCGGAAAACATTTTCAGGCCCGCCGTGCCCGCCACGATCATCACCAGGCAGACGATCCGCGCCACCTCCCGCGATTCCCCCAGGATCAACATCCCGAAAAGCGCCGTGCCCGCCGCGCCGATGCCCGTCCACACCGCATAGGCCGTGCCCATGGGGATGGACTTGAGCGAGAGCGACAGCAGATAAAAACTGACCGTCATCGTGGCGAACGTCGCCGCCGTTGGCCAAAGCCGCGTGAATCCTTCCGTATATTTCATGCCGATTGCCCAGCCGATTTCCAGCAGGCCCGCCAAAACAAGATAAAACCAATGCATCGGGATATGCTAACCCATCAAACCCATGGCTCAAGCGCGCAATCGGGAAAGAACCTTTTCCCTGCTCCTGCCCCGAACTCGTGGTCGGCGGATAAATCATCATTCCTCGCTTGGTCGGTTTCATGGCTTTGAAAAATTGAACAGTCGGATTCAGTCGGATTCACCCGGATAAACCTGTCTCTGACCACGATCTTCCTCCTCGTTCACCCTCCGGCTCGGTGGCTTCGTTCGGTAATTTTGCTCGGCCGATGGCTTTGGGCCGCAAACCGGCCCATAACCCCGGTCATCCATTAAAACCGGGCACTTTATGAATCCGCTCCGCCGATGGATGGCCCGTGCGACTGCGTTTTTTGGCTTCGTTTTGGCTTCGTTTCGCCAACCCCAAGCCATCGAGAATCCCGACCCCGCTGCCTGCCAACTCAAATTGATCTGGGTCTCATACGTGTTCATTGCTGTCGATCATCGACCTGTGGCTAAATAATTTTATCGGTTGGATTTAGTCGGATTTACTTGGATAACCTTGGTGCTCAATTATTTACAAGCGTGATTTTAACGTTATAGCCAACCTGACATGGCCCACAATTACTTCGCCCGCTTGCTGCCAGCGGCCCCGATGCTTGATGCTTGCATCCCGTCCTGCGGGATGAGGCTTGGAGCTTCCCCTGCTGGTGGCCGTCCGGCACGGGCCGGGCACCCGAAGCGCGGTGAAACCGCGACCGTTCATTAACAACGCAACTATGTTTTCTGTTTAACATATTCATGATCGTTTTAAGAACATCTTGCCCGGCCCGGTTGGACAAAGGCTGTCCAACCTAAAATTTTTTCGGGAGTATGTAGATAGCGCAAATTCAGCCCTTCGTTCGAAAGAGCATGTTTAACGTAAATTCGGATTTTGCTGAACTTAACTAGATAAGTATGGCCACGCATTTCTCCGTGGTTTTCAGTTTCCAGGTCAATTTGCGTTAAATACTCTACTCCCGAATTTTTTGAGGCCGCCCTAACCCTGTCTCAAGCGCGCAAAAAACGCATGCCGCCACCCGTCCGGGCGCCACTTGATACCTTTCATTTAAGTCGTATATTACTTTAGATGACGACGTGTAGTAGTTCGCAGTTCGCCGGTCATTGTTTATGAAAGTGTGTCGTTATGAAGCGGCGGGCGGTCATGGTGGTACTGGTGCTGGCGGGAATGCTCCTGACAGCGGGGTGTAAAAGCATGTTCTCCCACAGCGAGTCGACCATGGTTTCGCGCTGGCATTCTTATGACGAAGTGAACGCCGCCTTCGAAAAAATCGCGCCCAACTGCACCACGGTGGACGATTTGCGGACGCTCGGCTTCCACCCCCAGGTTTCGCCCAACGTGAAAATCCTCAGCTATGTGGACATCGTCCAGACGTTCATGCCCAACCCCGGCATCCACCTGAAAGACCTGCCCGACCCTGTGCGCACATGCATTGAGGCCAAGGAAAACAGCCAGGCCTACCTCGTGGAGCTGCGGGACATCCGGGACCGGCGGCACGGCAACCTGTTTCTCGACATCTTCGGCTTCGTGCGGCGCACGCATGAATCCGGCTGGGATTTCAAGGGGCTGATCCTGATCAAAGGCGATGTCGTGATGTACAAACTTTCCTCCGGTGAACCGCAGGTCTCGCGCGAGGACACCAAAACCAAACCGCTCGGCCCGTTGCAAGAACTAGACGGCAGCTTCTCCGCGGCCGTGGATTACGTAAAATGAACCGGCTGGCGCCCCTCGGCGAATAACACCGGCAAACTTTCATTTTACCCGCACTTCCGCGCTCCGGCCCTGCGCGTCACGGCGTTATGACTTCAAAAACACCGAACACGGCAAAATCCGCCGGATTGGAAGTCATCAGCCGGCGTACGCCCGCCGCATGAAAAATCGCCGCAAGATTGGTGTCGAGAATTCGTTTGCGCCCCAAATTAAACTGCCGCATCCACAACAACGTCTGACGTGAACTTTCGGCGGCGGGTTCGATCATGCTTACCGAAGGATTGGACAGAAAATTCTCCATCCAATCCAGCGCCTCGTTCATCGTCAGCGGCGGGCTGAAACGCCGCGGGTCGGTGATAACATGGAGAAATTCGTTGATGACCAGCGTTGGAAAAACCAGCCGGTCACCGCGTTGTGCCTCGGCCTGGATGGCGGCAACCGTCGCCGCGTTCGCCGGGTGATCCGCCAGGGCGAGTTGGACGAGGATGTTGCAATCCAGCCCGGTCATTGGCGTCCAAACATTTCATCCGCCAGTTCCGATTGTGAGATGGCTGGAGTCAAAACCCGGTGACCTTTCAGCGAGCGGATCTGGAGCGGTATGCCCGGAACGATTTCCTTTTCGGAAGTTGAAACGATTTTCGCCACCGGTTTGTGTCCTTGCGTCAACACGACTTCATTGCCGTCCTGAACCTGCTTGACCAGTTCAGCCAACCGGCCGGTGAATTCATTGACTTCCGCCGTCGTTGTCATGGTTTCAAATTAAACCTGTTAAAGCCTTTAGTCCAGTCACACTTCCGCCACCTTGCCGCCCAATTCCCGAATTTCCTCTGCCAACCGTTGCGCCTGCACCTCCAACTCCGCATTTTCAATTTCAAGCTGCTTCGACCGCTCCGCCGCCAGTTCATCCAGCACACCGGGCTTTTGCTCCGCCAACTGGCAAAGCTCGTAATCGGGACTTTCACGCAATTCCTTTAGAGATGCCGCGACCGCGGCAATTTCCTTTAGCAACGTCTCATGCAGCCGCTTCAATTGCGTCAGTTCCTCCACGTCCTTGAAATCCAGGTTCGCCCAGCCTTGCCGCAGGATGTATCTACATAATAAAGAGACCGGAGATGACGCAAGCTTTTCTTCAAGTTCAACTCTGCCTCCAACGCCGCACATTTTTGTTCTAGTTCAACATTCCGAGACGAAAGCTTCACAACCTCGCTTTGAAACTCGACAATTTTACGATACAGATCAATGTCACCGACTTTTTGAATCAGTGATGCCAGCTCTTTTACTTGTTCAATCGGATTCATAGGTTAAAAGCCCTTTGCGTCTCTGCGTTAAGTTTTTTTCTTATCTCCGCACTTTCCCCATGCGCGTCGAGGCATATTTCGCGGTTAAAACCTTTACAACCCGTTCCATTCCTCCAAAGAAACCGGCCGGGCCAGAATGGATTCGACCTGCCGGAGCAGCAGCCGGACTTGCGGCACGGAGTATTCAGAATTGGTGGGGATGGTCTGGCGGTGCTGGCCGGAAATCATGAACTGGTGGCGCGTACCGGAATACGGGCCGTCGAAACCCAGCACGCGGAGTTTGCGGATGAATTCGCGCCGTTTAAGTGGTCGCCAGGCGGGCATTTTGACCCTTGTTCAAATCAATGCCGGCCAGTACCGGCAATTTGTGTCCCAGCCGCAGGCCGACGATGATCCAGTCTTCCAGCGTCGAGCGCAGTTCGCCCTCACATTCGCGCAGGGTTTTTCCGAACGCGGCCACGCCTTTCAACTTGGGAATCTCACCCGCGAACGAGCCGTCTTCCAGCTTGTCGTAGATCGCCAGTTCCAGCGCGGCTTCAATGTAGGCGGTGATCGGAAACATCGTGGAGAAAATCTAAATGATTTCTGAAAAAAAACAAGCGGTGGTATCAGGCCGTTGCTGCGACGCGGTAGGCACCGGACATTTTCATTCTTTGCGCCTCCGCGCCTTTGCGTCTTTGCGTTAAAAATTATTTCCGAATCTCCGCGCTCCGCCCATGCGCATCCAGCCCCTCCATCTCCGCAAATTTCTTTACGCCCTTCAGCGCCTTCTTCAGCCCCGCCTTGTTATATTCCACCACGCTCGTGCGCCGCTGAAATTGATCCACCGTCAAACCTGCGAAGGACGCCCCCGCGCCGTCCGTCGGCAGCACATGGCTCGGCCCGGCGATATAATCGCCCAGCACCGTCGGCGACCAGTTGCCCAGGAAGATAGCCCCCGCCGTCACAATGCCGCCGCTCACCTTGCGTGCATCGCGCGTGATAACTTCGCAATGTTCCGGCGCGATCTGGTTCGCCAGCGCCACGCCATCGGCGATGTTCGCAACCTGGATCAGCCACACATTGCGATCCAGCACCCGTTGGATAAGTTCGCGCCGCAAGAGCTTGGATAGTTGCTTGGAAATCTCCTTCTCGACGGCCTTCAAGACCTTGTTCGAGTTCGTCACCAGCCAGACGCGTTCGTGGCCGGAGCCGTGCTCGGCCTGCGCCAGCATGTCGGCGGCTGCAAACTTCGGATTCGCCTTGTCATCGGCTAGCACCAGCAGGTCGCTTGGCCCCGCCAGCAAATCAATCGCCACGCGCCCGACCAGCAGCCGCTTGGCCATGCTCACGTAGGCATTTCCCGGACCAAAAATTTTCTGCACGCGACGGATCGTCTTCGTGCCATAGGCCAGCGCCGCCACCGCCTGCGCTCCGCCGACCCGGTAAATCTCCGTCGCCCCTGCCGCGCGCGCGGCAAAAAGTATCGCCGGGTTGATGCTGCCATCCTTGCCGCACGGCGTGGTCACCACGATCTCCTTGCACCCCGCCACCTTCGCCAGCGTGATGGTCATCAAGGCCGTGGAGACCAGCGGTGCGGTGCCGCCCGGCACGTAAACGCCGACGCGTTGAAACGCGTCAAACTTTTCACCCACGCTCGCACCGTGGGAATTCTTGCTCTGCCAGTCCTTGCGTTTGGATTTTTTGGCGAAACTTGCGATGTTCCCCTCCGCTTCCGCCACCGCCGCCCGCAGCGCTTCATCCGCCGACAGCGAGGCCTTGAACAATTCCGCCTGCGTCACGGCCAGTTGCTCGGCGGTCAGCAGTGCCCCGTCGAATTTCTCGGTCAGCTCCAGCACCGCCTGGTCGCCATGCAGATAGACATCCTGCAAGATCACGCGCGTCCGCTCCTCGATCGTCGCATCAAACAGGCTGGCGCCCGTGAACAGCTCGCTGAGCTTGGCGGAATAATCTTTGTCGGTATGCCGGACAATCTTCATGGTCACAGGTTAGGAAAAAATCGCACCCAAGTCAAAATTCACGCATTCACCGGCGTGAAATTCACGCAACTCGCGTGAACTTCACGCACACAAAATCTCCTTCACCTCTCAACATCTGCCATTTCCCAATGAAATCAGAGGGAATTGAGTTGGCCCGAGTTATGCGAACAAAGAATGGTCGGTCGGATAATGGTCGGAAAAAATCTGTGAGGTGATTTATGGATGAAAATGACCAAACCAACGTACCGCCGCCAATTGGCCCCAGCCCGGTGATCGTCCCGCCAACGATGCTGCCAAAACCGAAACCGCTTTCCTGGTGGCTGCAAAAACTGTTCGTCTGTAATCCGTTTTACCTCGTCAGCGCCGCGCTGCTGCTATTCGGCTGCTATCGCGTCTCCATTGATGCCCCGCTTTTCGATGTGGAATCGGCCCGGCTCGTGTTCAATTTTACCTCCGTCCAGTTCTACGAGATCCTGTTGGTGTTGACCGCCATCTTTCTCGCGCGCCGCAGCATTTGGTATGATTCCACGCTGCTCGTCGGTTTGGAAAACCTCCTCGTCTTCGTGCCCTTCATCCTCATCAGCCAGGCGGCGCTGATTGATTCCGGTCTGGGGCTTGAGCTCTGCCTGGCCGGCGCGGTCATTGCCGCCGTCCGTTTTGGCGGCCTGAAAAAACATTTCACCCAGCTCAATCTGCCCGGCCGGCTGTTGGGCGTCGGTTCCGTTTTCCTCGTGCTGAACGTGACCTTGCCATTGATCTACCGCCACTTCGGTGAAACCAAGGTCGGCATCCATATCGATTCCGGCCCGGCTTACCACATGAATGAATGTACCTGGCTTTTGATTTTGCCGGCGGTGTTGGCATTGGCGAACTTGCTGCCGCGTGCAAGGGCGGCGGGAAGTTTGCTCCCCCAGCACCGCTGGCTTCCGCTTGGATTGTACACGCTGTGGATCGCGGTGACCTGCGCCCACCTGTACGGGCTTGATTTTATCTACCAATTCGATTTGCGCGGTGAATTGTTCGCCCCCGCCGCCTGCGTTCTGGCCTGGACATTTTTTCTGCGCGTCCCGACCCGGTTCCCGTGGCAAAAATACGCGCTGACCCTCCTGCCGCTCTGCGTGCCGCTGCTCTCGACTTCGCCCGGCGGACGCATGACGTTTCTGATTCTCGCCGCCTTGAACCTCGCCGGTTACGTCGCCGTCAGCCTGTTCGACCGCAGTAACCGGCTCGCACGTCACTTCGTGATCGCCGCCGGATTGTTGCTCATCGCCGGCCTGCCGGCCAGATGGCTGCCGGCTGTCACTCCCGGATCCGTCAATGTGTCCGCCTTTGGACCGGGACTGGTTCAGATGCAATATGTCGCCGCTGGCTTGATGGCCTACCTTGTATTCTGGACCGCCTTGCGGCGCAACCCGATGCTGGCGGTGGTTGGTGCCATCGCTTTTGGCACCGCCATCATATCGGTATTTCACCTTCATCCTGGGGCCGGCTACTGGGCCTTTCAGGGCGGATTCATTTTCCTGCTGCTCCACAGCCTGCGCTGGATCGACAAGGAAAATCCCGGCGCAAATCTGGTCCGGCTGATGGCAGGCTTCTTTTGGGTGCTCCAATCATTCGTCTGGATGAACTCTGATGCCGGCCGGTACTGGATGCCCTTCATCCCGGGTGCCGTCGTGCTGGCCGTTTGCTTCGCGTGCCGGCTCTATCAGCTTGAATGGAAAAAATCCTTCGTTCCCGCCGCCGCCGTGCTGGTCATGCTCTCCGGCCCCGGCACCGCCACGGTCGAAGGCCTGCGCTCGGCACCCGTCGGCCTGCTCGCGGTCACCGCCAGCTTTCTGCTCTTCGGCTTCGGCACGCTAGCCGCGCTCACCCGGCACCACTGGCATAAACCAGAACCTGGTGTTGCAGCCGATGCCGCCCGGTCCCCAGGCGTAAAATCCTGAGAGCGTGTCTGAAAATCAGGCCCGGTCTTTCCTCCTCGTCCTCGTCCTCGTTGTATTAAGTAATTCGCAAACGAGGGCGATTCGGCAACACTGTGAGCGCCATTTTTAGACAGTCTCGGAAGCATCCGGCAGGCTCCGGACAGAGCGGGATAAACTTTTCTTCGGATTGCATCCATGCTTATCTGTGTGACAATAATTTTGTCATGCGAAATCCAATTATCGCCGCACTGGACGTGCCGACCGCGGAACAGGCCTTGCAACTGGCGCAGCAGATCGCCCCGGCCGTCGGCATGTTCAAGATCGGCAGCGAATTGTTCACCGCGGCCGGGCCGGACATCGTCAAAAAGATCCGCGCGACCGGCGCCAGCGTTTTCCTGGACCTGAAATTTCACGACATCCCCAATACCGTCGCCAAGGCCATCGCCTCCGCCGTGAATCTGGACGTGCAGATGATCACCATCCATACCAGCGGCGGCACGGAGATGCTCAAAGCCGCCGAGCAGTCCGCCGAGGAGGTCGCGTGGAAGCTGGGCCGCATCCCGCCGTTGGTGCTCGGCGTCACCGTGCTGACCAGCCTCGATGTCGCGACCCTGCGCGAGATTGGCCTCGATGTGAACATTGAATATCAGGTGCGCCGGCTCGCCACTATGGCCACCAAGGCGGGCCTGCGCGGCCTCGTCTGCTCCCCGCAGGAAGTCGTCAAGTTGCGCCAGTTCATCCCGCCCGCCATGCAGCTCGTCACGCCCGGCATCCGCACCGGCGAAGAAAAGGCCGATGACCAGAAGCGCACGCTCACGCCGAAAGAGGCGATCACCGCCGGCGCCAACTGGCTCGTGATCGGCCGCCCCATTTACGCGGCGGAAAATCCGCGCGCCGCCGCGGAGAAAATTCTGGCATCGCTGACCTGATTTTATTTATGAACGTAAAAACCATCACCGTCGTCGCCACGTTCCAGGCCAAGCCCGGCAAGGAAGCCGATTTGAAGAAAGCCCTCGTCGGCCTCGTCGCCCCCACGCGCAAGGAATTGGGTTGCATCAATTACGACCTCCACATCTCGCCCGAGGATCCCGGTAAATTTCTGTTCCACGAAAACTGGACGACCCGGGCCGCGCTCGACGCCCACCTGCAGAACGATCACATCAAGCTCCTGCTGCCGCGCATGGATGAACTCTGCGTCGGCATGCCCGAGATCAAGGTCTGGGAGCAGATCGCGTAAACGCCCGGCCGGCACCGCTCCATGTTCAGGTGCATTTCCAGACCGCCAACAGTGGAAGAAGCCTCCCGGCGCCCGGGTGGCCGGTCGGAAAAAATGGCCAATTATGGCTGCGCCTGCATTTTCTTCGGCCTGGTCCCGTGGTTTCTGCTATGGCGGCTCTTCCGGTGGATGGGTCATAAGGCCGGGTACCACGGCGATCTGGTTCCATTGACGCTCGCCTCGGTTGTGGTCATCGCGCTTTGTGTCTGGGTGTTTCGGAAACTGGCCCAAGAAATGGGTCGCCAAAAAAAACGCGGCGCGTCAGCAAGCGATGATCTCGTTGAAGAATGGCACATCACATCTTCCCGGGTGCTGGAACTGGTTCCCTTGGGAGATGACGACCCGGTGCTTTGCTTTGAAGCCGGGCCGGGGCGGATTGTGATGTTGAAAGGCCAGTGGCTGCGTGATGAATCCATCTATGGTGCGCCGCGGATCAAGGATGATCCGCATGAAAACTTTCTGAACGGGCTGGGCAGTCCCTTCAGTTTTCCCAGCCGCGAATTCGTGGTGGTCCGCTGGCCCGGCAGCGCCCGGGTCCTCAGCATCCGGCCGGCGGCGGGTTATCTGGCGCCCGAACCTTCCAAGATCCGGATCAAGCGCGACTATTACTTCCGGGATTCTGAAACGTTCAACGGGGACCTGGATCAGCTCCAGCAGGTGCTGGATGCGGAAGCTCAAAAGAACAAAGCCGGGCCAGCAACCGGTTCCAGCCGCTGAATCACTGCGCGATGATGTCAATCACCAGCGGGTTGGGCTTCACCCGTTTCACCGAAATCTCAAACGCCGTTTGCAATCGCTTGACAGCGACCCTGGTCTGGACCGAATCCGCCGCATGCACCCGGCACAGTACGCCGGATATTTCCACGCGCTCACCGGGCTTGGCGATGCGATCCACCCCCACGTCGTAGTTAATCTTTGATTCCTTGGTCAGCCGGCCGCCGCCGATGTCGCGGATAACTTCACCGATGATCCGTGCATCACATTGCGAAACGTAACCGGCCTTGCCGGACTTCACCTCCACGGCAACTTTCGCGGTGGAATCATGCGCCAGCTTGCGATTGAACGCCTTCAGATCCGCGCCCTGGGCCACGATCATCTCATCCCATTTCTTGCGCGGCGCACCTGAAGCCAGGCAATCAGTGGCCATTTGTCGCGCCAGTGCCAGCGATTTGGCCTTGCGCGTTTGCACCAGCAGATGTGCGGCGGAATCAACGACCAATTCCAAAAGATCCAACGGCCCTTTACCTTCAAGACACTCGACGCTCTCCTTCACCTCCAGCCAGTTACCGGCGGCGCGGCCCAGCGGCGTGTTCATGTCCGTCAAAATCGCGCGCGTATCCGTGCCGCACTGGTTGCCCAGCGCCACCATGGCCTGCGCCAGCGTGCGCGCATCCGCCTTCGTTTGCATGAACGCCGCGCAACCAAACTTCACATCGAGAATGAGCGCGCCCAAACTTTCAGCGAGCTTCTTGGAAAGGATCGAGGCCGTGATGAGTTGGATGCTCGGCACGGTGCCGCTCGCATCGCGCAATGCGTAAATCTTTTTGTCCGCCGGCACCATCGTATCCGTCTGACCGCAGATGACGCAGCCGACCTTCTGCACGACCTTGGTGATATGCGCGGCGGGCAGCAGCGTCTTAAACCCAGGAATGGAATCCAGCTTGTCCAGCGTGCCGCCCGTGATGCCCAACCCGCGACCGGAAATCATCGGCACGCGGAAACCCAGGCACGCCAGCAACGGCGCCAGCGGCAGCGAAACCTTGTCTCCGATGCCGCCGGTGGAATGTTTGTCCACGAGCGGCCGCTTGTCCTTGGGAAACCTCAGCACCTCGCCCGAATCCCGCATGGCAAGCGTAAGCGCGGTGGTCTCGGCAGTATTTAGCCCGCGAAAATAGATGGCCATGAGCATGGCGGCCATCTGGTAGTCGGGAATCTTCCCCGCGGTGAATTCGCGGATGAACTCCTGTATCTGCGTCGCCGCGAGCACTTTCCCCTCGCGTTTGTTTTCGATTAACGGAAGAAAGTTCATTTAATTTTGCGGTTACCTTCGTGTGAATAATAAATGCCGTTAGTCCATTCCACTGTTTGATACTCTGACCTTTCGCCGCTGACATAATTGGTTGGTCCAACTTCGATCACCCAATGAAAGAAACCACCACCCCAAAAAACTGAAACGACACCACCTGTCACGAAAGCATCTTCAGGCGGAGTGGGGTATAAATTATGAAGGTATTCGGGAATTTCTGAATCGGGGATTTTCTGGCTGCCATTTGTATCCGGCCAGCGCGTGATGGATTCAAGTGCCCAAGCGCGCAATTTTTCAGGATCGATAGTCTGTTTTGCCTTTCTAAAACCAGCATCGGCATCTGCCACAATTTTTGGTGTCGAAAAATATAGCCAGGCTGCCAAAGAAGAAACGGCTGCCATCACAATAATGACGGCAGCCGCAAATATTTTAAGAATCAGTTGAGCGCCGGATTTTTTTGGCGGCTCTTGGTTCATTGCTTTACCCCACAAACTTCTTCGCCGCGATCGTCGAGTTATGCCCGCCAAATCCGAACGAGTTGTTCACGATGGCGTTCACTTTCATTTCCCGCGCCGTGTTCGGCACGTAATCCAAATCGCACTCAGGGTCGGGCGTCGTGTAATTGATGGTCGGCGGCACGACACCATTCTTGATCGCCAGCGCGCACACGGCCATTTCCACCGCCCCGGCCGCGCCCAGCATGTGCCCGGTCGCGCCCTTGGTGGAGCTGACGGCCAGCTTCCGCGCATGATCGCCAAAAACGGTCTTGATGGCCTGCGTTTCGCAGACGTCACCGACCGGCGTGGAGGTGCCGTGGGCATTCACATAGCTCACGTCCGCGGGATTCAGCCCGCCGGCGCGCAAGGCCATGTTCATGCAACGCGCCGCGCCTTCGCCGCCGGGCGGCGGCGAGGTGAGATGATACGCGTCGGCGGTGTTGCCATAGCCGGCGATCTCGCAATAGATCTTCGCCCCGCGTTTCTTGGCGTGTTCCAATTCCTCCAAAACCAAAACGCCCGCACCTTCGCCCATGACAAAACCGTCGCGGTCCTTGTCGAACGGACGCGAAGCGGTTTTTGGGTCGTCGTTGCGCACGCTCATGGCTCGCATCGCGCAAAAGCCCGCGATGCCGATGGGGATGACCGCCGCCTCGGAACCGCCGGCGAGCATCACCTGGGCATCACCCATCTTGATGTTGCGCCAGGCCTCGCCGATGGCGTGGTTCGCGGTCGCACAAGCTGAGCACGTGGCAAAGTTCGGCCCGCGCAGGTTGAAATACATCGAGACCAGCCCCGACGCCATGTTGGAGATCAGCATGGGGATGGTGAACGGCGAAACCCGCCCGGGCCCGCGCTTTTCCAAAATGTTCAGCTGTTCCGTGGTCGTCGCCAATCCGCCGATGCCGGAGCCGATGAAAACCCCGATCTCATCCAAATTTTCCTTGTCGAGTTCCAGGCCGGAATCTTTTAAGGCCGACCAGCCGGCATACACCCCGAATTGCGAGTACCGGTCCGTGCGGCGGATTTCCTTGGCCGATGGAAACGCGGGTGTCGGGTCAAAATTCTTCACCTCCCCGGCGACCTTCGTGTCGTAGGGCGTGGCGTCAAATGCGGAAATGGTGTCGATTCCGCACTGGCCGGTGATGAGCTTCTGCCAGAACGTGTCCAGGTCGTGGCCCAGCGGGGTTACGACACCCATGCCGGTGATCACCACGCGGCGGTCGGAATGATGGTTTGCCATGGGGAAATCAAACGGGGCAGTTCGGGCTGTGTCCAGCCAAAACTGCCCCGTGGTTCAAGTTCAAATTACTTCTGCGACTCCTCGATGTGTTTGATCACATCGCCGACACTTTGGAGCTTTTCCGCCTGTTCATCAGGCACTTCGATGCCAAATTCCTCTTCCAAGGCCATCACCAGCTCGACCGTATCGAGCGAATCCGCACCGAGATCCTCGATAAACTTGGCCTCCGGAGTCACTTGCTCCGGCTTCACGCCGAGTTGTTCGACGATGATGTCTTTTACACGTTGGTCAATAGGTTTGTCTGCCATAATTATGCCTGCTTTCTAGCTTACAACCGTCATGGGCGTCAAGCCCTGAATCCAAGTTTTTCCGGACTGAAACTTTGATTCTCTCGCCGGTTCCAAGCCCAAATTTAAAAAATCACATTACCATGCCGCCATCCACCGTCAAAACCTGCCCCGTCACATACCGCGCGCCCGGCCCGGCCAGGAACAACGCCGCCTCCGCGATGTCCGCCGCCTGCCCGAATTTGCCCAGCGGAATCTGCCGCAGGATGTTGCCTTTCAGCTCCTCGTTCAGCTCCGAGGTCATGTCCGTCTCGATGAAACCGGGCGCGATGGCGTTCACCGTCACGCCGCGGCCCGCCAGCTCGCGCGCGACCGACTGCGTGAACCCGATCAGCCCTGCCTTGCTCGCCGCGTAATTGCTCTGCCCCGGATTGCCGATCAACCCGATGACCGACGAGATGTTCAAGATACGGCCGGACCGCTGTTTTGCAAATGTGCGGAAAAACGCCCGCGTAAAATGGAATGCGCCCTTGAGGTTCGTGTTCAAAACCGTGTCCCAATCCGCATCGCTCATGCGCATCAGCAAGCCGTCGCGCGTCACACCCGCGTTGTTCACGAGGATGTCCACCTTGCCACAGTCAGCAATAATCTTGTCGGCGGCGGCGGTCACCGCGTTGCCGTCCGAGACATCCACGGCCAGCGCCCACGCCTTGCGGCCCAACGCGCGGATTTCCGCCGCAACCTTCTCGGAATTTTCCTGCGTGCGCGATACGACCACGACATCCGCGCCCTCTTGGGCGAATTTCAAGGCGATGGCGCGGCCGATTCCACGACCCGCCCCGGTGACAACGGCAATTTGATTGGTAAGTGAGCTCATGTTTGCAAATGTTAAACCGTGAACCGGCATAAATGCACCCGAAAAATTTGCCCCCGCTTCATTCCTTGCATACAAATCTTGGTCCTTCCGGTGTCTATTTAGTGAATCTGCGGGATGATTGAAGAATCGGACCATTCAGTGAGCCCGGCAAAGCCACCGCCTTTTTTTCAAAAGGTGGATTGGATCACCTTTTGCCTGGGCGCCTTTTTGGCATTGGTGATGTATCTGTTCTCACTGGCGCCGGAGGTGACTTTGGAATACTCGGGAATTTACGGCGCATCCGCCATGCACCCCGGGCCGTCTATGCCTCCGGGTCATCCAATTTGGGTGGTCTATGGCTGGCTTTTCATCAAGTTGATTCCATTTGGCAACATCGCTTGGCGCCTCAATCTGGCCTCAGCCGTGGCCGGTGCCTTGATTTGCGGTCTCATCGCTTTGATGGTATCGCGCATCGGGCTTCTGGTTGTGGAAAGCATCTCCCGCTTTAAAACGATTCCCACGCGCCAACAAACTGCCTGCCGCCTCGTTTGCGGCTGTGTTGCCGGTTTGGGTTTTGCGCTCGATGGCTGCTTCTGGCCCAAGGCGGTCATCACCGACACTTGGCCGTTGAGTCTGCTTTTCCTTTCGCTCTCGCTTTGCTTGTTGGCTCGCTGGTTTTTTCGGCCGGTACAAAGGCTGCCGCTTTATCTGGCAACCATGGTTGGTGGCTTCATGGTGATTGAAAGTCAGGCCCTTATTCCCGCGGCGCTGGGCTTTTTGATTCTGCTGTCGCTCGGCGACAGAAAGCTTGGCCGGGACGCGATGTTGTTAGTTAGCCTTTGTCTTTGGCTGCTGTTGTGGCGGCTGCCTTATGCGTTCTATGATTACCATGACCTGATGTTTTACGCCGCCATATTGAGCGGATCCATCGGCATCGGTTTGTGCTGGTTGGACCGAAAAATTTTAAGTGAATGGCCGGCCTTGCTTTGTTGCATCACTTTGTTGTTGATCGCTTTCAGTTCAGATTTTCTGCTGGCCGTTTTTTCCATGACGAATCCACCCGTCAACTGGGGTTACCCTCGCACGGTGGAAGGCTTCTTCCATGTCACAAGTCGGGGACAATATTGCTCAAGCGAACTTTGGCTGAGCCGCGGCCTGCTGCTTCAGGGATGGAGAATATATCTGAAAATTTCGGCGGACGATCTTGGGGTGTTTTACTTGCTCGCCGCTGCCGTTCCCGGCTTGCTCTTAACCAAATTAGCTGGCCCTGTTCGCAGGTGGCTCGTCGGCATGTTTGCCCTCTGGTTCTTCACTAATTTTCTGATGCTGGCTGTCCTGATGCCTCAGGATTACAGCCGCGCGACCATTGATATAAATGCTCCATATTTTGCCGCCACGCATCTGATATTGTCGATTCTTGGAGGCTGCGGTTTGATGCTGGTCGCCGCTCTCTGTGCGCGTCCAACACCCGGTAAAGTCATGAATTTAGCGCCTTCACCGTCGCCTCCAAGCTCGCCACATCCGCCACATTCAGCACCGGCACCGTCTTATCAATCCGCTTCATGAAGCCGCTCAACGCCGCGCCCGGTCCCAGTTCGATGAACCGCGTAAAACCCTGCGCCAGCAACGCCCGCACCGAGTTCTCCCACAGCACCGACGCACAAACCTGCTCCACGAGCTTCGCCGCGATGTCCGCCGGTGCGCCATGCGCCTGCGCCGTCACGTTGGAGATCACCGGCACCGCGGGCGAAACCAGTTTCACCTTTGCCAGCTCCGCCGCGAGCTTCGGCTGCGCGCTCGCCATCAGCGGCGAATGATACGCGCCCGCGACCGGCAGCGGGATCGCCTTGCGCGCGCCCTTGGCCTTCGCCAGTTCGCACGCCTTTTCAATCTTGTCCGCCGCGCCCGAGACCACCAGTTGCCCGGGACAGTTCAGGTTCGCCAGTACCACGCCCGCTTCCGCGCAAACCTCGCGCGTCGGCGCCTCGTCCAAACCGATGACCGCCGCCATGCCGCCCTTCGTCGCCTCGCACGCTTCCTGCATGAACTTTCCGCGCTGCCACACCACGCGCAGGCCGTCCTCAAAGCTCATCGCCCCCGCCGCCGTCAACGCCGTAAATTCCCCCAGCGACAAACCGGCCGTCGCCTCAAATTTCAAGCCCGGCACCTGCTCCTGCAACAATTGCAGTGCAACCCAGCTCACGAGGAAAATCCCCGGTTGCGCGTTCTCGGTCTTGGTCAATTCGGCCTCCGGGCCATTGAAACAAACCCCGGAAAGATCGTAGCCCACCGCGGCGTTGGCGCGGTCGAACCACGCTTTCGCGCTCGGATATTTTTCAGCCAGGTCTTTGCCCATGCCAACGACTTGTGCGCCCTGACCGGCAAAGAGAAGTGCGGTTTTGCTCATAGATTCTGCAAATTCAACCCGAATTTTCCCGCGAACGAAAGCATTTTAGGTAAGGCGCGTCGCTCCGCGCGCGCCGCGCCTGCCAACCAACGCGTTTTAGTTCACGACGATGCATGTACCATATTTTCCACTCTGCAAATTCCTTGCTTGCCCTCGCCGTCATTCCGATGAAAATGTTCCGCAGGATAAATTTATGTTCTCCCACGTTGTCATTTTCTGGACCGACCCCGCCAAACCCGGGGCCGCCGATGCCGTCATCGCCGGCGCCAACAAATTTCTCAAGCCCATCCCCGGCCTCACGCATTTTCACATCGGCAAGATGGTTGGCAGTCCGCGCCCCGTCGTGGACCAGACCTATCAGGTCGCGCTGAACACCGCCTTCACCAGCAAGCAGGCGCAGGATGATTATCAGGTGCATCCGGAGCACCTCAAGTTCGTCGACCAATGCGTAAAACCTTTCGTGAAGAAAGTCACCGTCTACGATTTTGAGTAAAGCGTTCATCAGGGAGGTTCACGCCCTTGGGTGAAATTTCCGGTGCACCTCCCGCAGCCGGTTTCCCGCCACGTGCGTGTAGATTTCCGTCGTGCCGATGTTCGCATGGCCCAGCAACTCCTGGATCACCCGCAGGTCCGCGCCATGCTCCAGCAGATGCGTCGCGAAACTGTGCCGCAGCATGTGCGGCGTGATGTTCCGCTCCACCCCCGCGCGCCGCACCCGGTTCTTGATGCGCAGCCACAACGTCACCGCCGCGAACGGCGTCCCGCGCTTCGTCAGAAAAACATTCGCCGGCGATTTCGGCGTGATGCGCTTCGGCCGCCCCGCTTCGATGAATCGGTTCAACGCTGCCACCGCCTTGCGCCCGATCGGCACCACGCGCTCCTTGTTACCCTTGCCGATGACGTTGATGAACCCCGCGTCCAGATGCAACTGCTCCAGTCGCAAATTCCTCATCTCCGACAGCCGCAAACCACACGCATACGCCAGCTCCAAGATGGCCTGGTCGCACAAACTTTCCGGCGTCTCGGGCACCTCCGGCTGTAGCAGCTTCGTGATCTCATCATGGCTCAACGCCTTCGGCAGCCGCTTCCACCGGCGCGGCAGCGAAAGGTTCTCTGCCACGTTCACCGGCAATATCTTTTCCAGCTCCGCAAATTTGTAAAACGCCCGCAGCGCCGCGATCTCCAGGTACACGCTCTCGCCGCTCAACCGCTTCGTCGATTCCTTCGGCTCATCCGCCAGTGGACGCATCCGCTCATGTTGCAAAAACGCCATGAGTTGCTTTAGCTCCACCTGTTTCCAGTCCGTGATGCCCTGCTTCTCCGCCCACCCTGTGAATTTCCCGAGCAACGCGGCGTACGTCTTCGCCGTGTTGTCCGACTGCCCGCGCTCGTGGCGCAGATACTGCAGAAAATCTTCAACGAGGTTTTGCACGTCAGGAGAATAGTGATAATTGCGTGCTCCCTGCACGACGAAACGCCGCCGTCGACAGCTCCCCGCCCTCGTTTGCGATACCTGCTTTCCGCCGCGCCACCTCGAACATCTGCGCGATCTGCTCCGCGAATATCCCCTCGCCGCTGAAACGCTTGTTCCACTGCGCGTCATACAGCTTCCCGCCGCGCATCGCCCGCAACCGGTTCAACACCTTGTCCTTCTTGTCCGGAAAATGCGTCCCCAACCATTGCTCGAATAACGGCGCCACCGCATGCGGCAGCCGGATAACCGTGTATCCCGCCGATGTCGCCCCCGCGGCCGCCGCCGCCTTGAGGATTCCCGGCACCTCATGATCCGTCAGCCCCGGGATGATCGGCGCCACCAGCACGCCCACCGGAATGCCCGCCGCCGCCAGCTTCCGGATCGTCTCCAGCCGTGCCGCCGGTGGCGATGTCCGCGGTTCCATGATTGAGCGCAGTGCCGGGTCCAGCGACGTCACCGAAATCATCACTTGCACCGCGTTATGTCGCGCCAGTTCCCCCAGCAGATCCACATCGCGCGCCACCAGCGCGTTTTTGGTCACGATCGCCACCGGATTCCGGAACTCCGCCAGCACCTCCAGGCAACGCCGCGTCAGCTTCAGCTTCCGTTCCACCGGCTGGTAACAATCCGTCACCCCGCTCATGAAGATCACCTGCGGCTGCCACTTCGGCGATGACAGCTCCGCCCGCAACAACTCCGGCGCATCCTCCTTCACCATGATTTTGCTCTCAAAATCCAGCCCCGCGGAAAAACCCAGATACTCATGCGTCGGCCGTGCGTAACAATAGATGCACCCATGCTCGCAACCGCGATACGGATTCAGCCCCGCCCGGAACCCGATGTCCGGGCTGTCGTTCATCGTGATTACCGTCTGGCTGTGATCCTTCAGGAACTGTGTGCGCGGCAGCACATCCTCCTCCGGATTCCAGTCCGCATCCGGCTCGAGAAAAATCTTCTCGAACCGGTTCGCCGGATTCTCCAGCGCACCCCGGTGCGCCGCTATGATTCGTTCCGCCTGCATAATTTCATTTTAGTTCAACTTCCCCGCCGCGCGAACGGAATCCAAAAATTTCCGCCCGCAACATCAGATTTCTCCTTGCGAAAGAATCCTCCTCGTCCTCGATTCATGAGGTCAGCCTTCACGAAAATGTCATGTCTGTTAATCACTGTTAATCGCTGTTAATCGTTGTTTTTCTCTGGCGTATCCGCGGCCGTTTAGAGGGCCAAAGGCCCGGTCCATTCCAGCCTGGGGCAACGCCCCAGGAAACGCCCCCGAACCGGACCGAGGGCTGAAGGCCCGACCCATTATGGCCCGTCCTGCGCCCGGTGATCGTCCGCAATGACCTGTTTTCACAGTTTTAAAATTATTTTGGTCGGATTAGGTCGGATTTAGCCGGATATCGGCGGATAAACCGGTCTCTGCCGGCAACCTCTGTGCCTCTGCGCCTCTGTGGCAACCGTGTCCTGCGTGGCCGATTGCCAGTGCGGCACGCACTAAAAATTCTGGGGTTTGACAAAGCTTGACGGGGCTTGACCGCCCCTGATTCCCAATCACTTGCGCAACCCGGTTTTGCCAGGCTCCGGCGGCGCGCATCTTTGCCAAGTCGGGGTTCGGCCACCCCGCATCCCGCGCCGGCCCATTCTTCATTTTTAATTTTACATTTTTCATTCAATGTCGCCCCCATCCTGCCACTCATCCGGACAACCTTCATTCCGAATAGATTCCGATTCATTCCGTCCACATTCCGACCTCGACCCGCGATTTGGTGGCCGACTGCAAAGTCCCCGTCCGGCGTCGGACCCGGCCGCCCATTCTCCGTTTCTGCATTCTTCATTCTTCATTTTTCCTTCAACTTTAACGCCCCCGGTTGGACAAAGGCTGTCCAACCCAAAAAATAAACCCACGGTTTTAAACCGTGGGTTAAACGCAAAAGTGAACCAAAGTTCCGCAACCTCCGGAGCGCCAGGCACCGCCCCGGCGTGCCCCTTGCTTCGTAGCAGCCGACGTGAGGAGGCTCTAACTGAAGTCCGGGCCGTCGCAACGTAGCCTTGGCGAAGGCGGAAGGACGCCCGACGTTGTTATTTGGTGCTTCTCTGGAGCTTGGATGTTGGACGCTTGGAATTTAATTAGTCATTAGGATTTAGCACTTAGTCATTTTCCTAAATGCCCATCCAAAAATCCACCACCCGCCCTAAAGCTTCCTCCCCGTCAACCGTTCATACGCCTCCAGATACTTCGCGCTCGTCTTGGCCACCACATCTCCCGGCAACACCGGCCCCGGCGGCGTCTTGTCCCACGTGAGCGTTTCCAGATAATCCCGCACGAACTGCTTGTCAAAGCTCGGCTGCCCCTTGCCCGGCACATACTGGTCCGCCGGCCAGAACCGCGAAGAATCCGGCGTCAACACCTCGTCGATCAGGATCAGCTTCCCTTCGAACAGCCCAAATTCAAACTTCGTGTCCGCGATGATGATGCCGCGTTGCCGCGCATAATCGCGCCCCGCCTTGTAGATCTTCAGGCTCAAATCGCGCGCCTGCGTCGCCAGGTTCTCGCCCACGATCTTGCACGCCTCCTCGAACGAAATGTTTTCATCATGCCCTTCCTCCGCCTTCGTGGACGGCGTGAAGATCGGCTCCGGCAATTCCGCCGATTCCGTCAGCCCCGCCGGCAGCTTGATGCCGCATACCGTCTGCGATTTTTTGTACTCCTTCCATCCGCTGCCCGAGAGATATCCGCGCACGATGCACTCGATCGCCAGCGGCTTCGCCTTCTTCACGATCATCGAGCGGCGCGCCAGCTGCTCCGCGAACGGCTGCAAATTTTTCGGCAACGGATCATCCGCCTTCGCCAGCAGATGGTTCGGCACCAGCGCGGCAAACTTCTCAAACCAGAAATGCGACACTTGCGTCAGCACCTCGCCCTTGCGCGGGATGCCGTTCGGCATGATCACGTCGAACGCCGAGATGCGGTCGCTCGCCACCAGCAAAAAGCTGTCGCCCAGGTCAAACACCTCCCGGACCTTTCCGGAACGGACCTTGTTGATGCCGGGCAGATCGAGTTTCAAAATGGGAGCATTGTTCATCGCGCAGAAAAATAAAGACCCCGCCCCAAACTTCAAAGCCGAAAGTGAAAAAAGCTCAATCCCGCTACAGCCTCCTGCTCCACAACTCACGAACTTTAAAGCGGCGCCCAACGGCTGTTCCCTCTCCCAGCGGGAGAGGGTTAGGGTGAGGGAGAACGGGTCCGCCAACATCAAGCCATGGTCATGATTAATCCGTTTGTAATTTGGTTATTGGATCTTCTCTGACCTGTCGCGCCGTAGCCTCGGCGAAGGCGGATGCTTGGCCGGAACCATGCAGTCAGAATTAACGCAAAGGCGCGAAGATGCAAAGCCGCAAAGCGGGCAAGGCAAACGACAATCAAGGCTGCTGAATTTGGCATAACCCAATGGTGAAGTTTCACCGCCGCACCAAATTTTTTTAAATCCTTGCGTCTTTGCGCCTTGGCGACTTTGCGTTAAAAGTTTTCCGCCTCGTTACGGCTTAGATATTGGAATTTGGAGCTTTCGGCGCTTCCCCATCAGTTCCCCGCCACGGTCGCCGGCACCGGAATCCGTATCTCAATCTCCGTGCCCGTCCGCCCGTTGGATTTGACCTTCAAGGCGCCGCCCACATACGCCGCCCGCTCGCGCATGCCCAGCAGGCCAAAACCGTTCTTTTCTTTGTCTTTTCGCCGGGCCAGCCGGTGCTCTGGGTTAAAGCCGACCCCGTCGTCATGGATGCTCAACTGCACAAAGCCGGCCGGCTTCGTCAGGTGCACCGTCACGTGACTGGCGCGGGCGTGCAGCCCCACGTTTTTCAAGGTTTCCTGTAAAATCCGGTACAGCGCCAGCTCGGTGTCGGCATTCAGCCGCACGGTCAGCTCCACGCAGGTCAGCTTCACGGACACGCCCGTCCGGTGCGAGAACTCCGTGCTCGCGTCGTGCAGGCCGGCGACCAATCCCAGGTGGTCCAATACGCTGGGCCGCAGATTGCGCGAGATGCGCTCCACTTCCTCCGCCGTCTCCCCCAGCAGCTCGCAAAGTTTGACCGCTTCCTTTTTCGCGGTCTTTTCGCTCGCCGGCAGCGTGTCCGCCAGCGTCTGGCTGCGGACCAGCACCGCGCACAGCATCTGGGTGATGGTGTCGTGCAATTCCAGGGCCACGTGCCCGCGCTCGGCTTCCTGCACCTCCACCACGCGGTTCGTCAGGGCCCGCAGCAGCTCCTCCGTCCGCCGCGCCTCGGTCATGTTCGTCACCACCATGCCGATAATCACCTGTTCGGAACCTTGATTGGCCAGTTCCCGGATGGAGAGCAGCGCCGGTACCAGCGAACCGTCGCCGGCATGGAGCAACACCTGGATTTGGGAGCCGGTTTTGGCGGCCCGTTTCATCAGCGGCCGGAGCAGGGCACGGTCCGCGACGGAAAGAAAACGGCGAAAGGAACCGCCCGTCACCTCCTCCAGCGGACATTTGACCATGGTCGCAAAGCACTGGTTCGCAAAAAGAATCGTCTTGTCCGCCGTCAACGTCAGCGCCCCTTCATTCATGGATTCGATGAGCAGGCGGTACGCGTGCCCGGCACCTTCGAGTGTGAACACCCGGTCCCCTTGTTTGCCGGCGCCCATGACCGCATCCACTTCTCCACTGCGGATGGCCCGGAGCGTTTCATCCGCTGCCGCCAGCCGGGCGCGGATTTCCGCCAGTTCGCCAAACGTCTCGCCGGCGTTTACGCGGACCGGCACCGGCCGGGCGGAGTTTTTTTTGGGGGAAATCTTCACAGCACAATCTTGCCCTTGGCGATCATGTCCAGTTCCACCATCAGGCCGGCCAGGTTCGACAGGTTGCCGATGAACCGGCGCAGCGGCGGCGGGAGTTCGATGATCAGTGTCGGGGTCGCGACGATCTGGTTCAGCCGCGCCAGTTTGGGCTGCTGGTAGATGTCGATCACCTCCAGTTTGCAGTTGTTCTTCAATTCCACCGCGCATAGTTCCCGGACGCGCAGCACGGCCTGGCGCGATCTGGCCGTGGCCCCCGCCACGAACAATCGCAACAGGTATTTGCCGGCGGGCCGGGTGGCCGGGGACTTCGCCACGCCTCTGACCGCGCGGCGGGTTTTGTTTGGTTTCATCGGCACAAAAGTCTCGGTTAATTCGCCGCTCGCAAATCCAGGCCCACGAGCAGGCGCGCGGTGTCGGAAAGGTTGCCGATGATGGTTCGCATGGGTTGCGGCAGCCGGCGCACCACTGTGGGGATGGCCAGGATCTGGTCGCCTTTGGCCAGGTGCGGCTGTTTCACCAGGTCAATCACCTTGATGCGATAACGGCCTTTGAGGTGGGTTTCGCAAAATGTCTTCAGGTTTGTGAACGCCGCCTCTGATTTGGACGTCTGGTCCATCACATAAAGGCGCAGTTGCCAGAGTTTGGCGGGCCGGCGCGGGGCGGCGGCGCGGCGCTTGGCAGCTTTTGTTTTCATCAATACCCCCTCCCGTTTCTGCCGGCGCGCACCCGCGGGCCGGCCGCCACCTTGGTATCCGCCTGGCGCAGGATGCCGGAGGCGGTTCGCTCGGTGGTCAACATCCGCGTGCTGATGCCCACCTGGTCGGCGATGCGCCGCAGTTCCGCGGATTCGCTTTCATAGTCGGCGCGCAGCCCGCTGATCTGCCGTTCGATCGCCATGCGTTTGCGCTCCACCTCGCGCTTGAGCCGCGCGGCTTCCTGCTGGCCCGCCAGCACGGCGGCCTTTTCCAGCGAATTTTGCGCCATGCGCGCGGAACCCGTCAACACGCCGCTCGCGCCGATGTAGGCGTCCACCACGTCGATGCCGTGGTCGGAGATCAGGAACTCGCGGACCTGGTTCGAGTGCTTCATGCCGCGGGCCTTGAGCACATAGAGCACCCGGTTGCGCTCGCCGTTGCCCTCAAAATCCTGCAGCAGCAGCCAGGCGTCCATCAGTGAGGACATGCCGCCCTCGCTTTGTTGCAGTGCATGACCGCCCTGCGTCAGGCTGGTGAACAGCGAGGTGACCTGCCCGGCCTTCAAAAAGTCAATCAGCCGGGTGACCATGCCCTTGCCTTCGGAGACGGTGCCCAGGTCCATCAGGCTCGTGATCGGATCTACGATGACGACGTGGGGTTTGAACGTGGCGATCTCCTTGAACATCGTGGCCAGGTGCATTTCCAGGCCGCACAGCGAGGGCCGTGCCGAATGAAACCGCAGCAGCCCCCTTTTGACCAGCGGCTCCAGGCGCAACCCGATGGAATGCATGTTGCGCATGATCTGGTTGGGTGATTCCTCGAACGAAAAGAAGAGCACGCGTTCCCCGCGCCGGGCGGCGGCCTGCGCAAAGTTGGACGAGATGATCGTCTTGCCCGTGCCCGCCGTGCCCGTCAGCAAAATGCTGCTGCCGCGAAAAAATCCCCGCCCGCCCAGCATCGCATCCAGCCGGGGTACGCCGGTGGCGATCCGCTCGTTGGATACCTGGTGGTTCAGCGACAGCGAGGTGATGGGCTGCACGCTGATGCCCTCTTCGCCGATCAGAAAGGGAAACTCGTTCGTGCCGTGCAGCGCGCCACGGTATTTCACCACGCGCAGATGCCGCGTGGCGATCTGGTCGCTCACCCGGTGGTCGAGCAGGATCACGCAGTCGGACACATATTCCTCCAGCCCGTGGCGCGTCAATGATTCGCGCCCGCGCTCGGCCGTGATGACGGCGGTCACGCCCTTGTTCTTGAGCCAGCGAAAAAGCCGGCGCAGCTCGTTGCGCAAGATCGCCTCGTTGGGCAGGCTGGCAAACAATACCTCCAACGTGTCCAGCACCACGCGCTTGGCGCCGATGGAATCGATCGCATGACCGAGCCGGACAAACAATCCTTCCAGGTCATACTCGCCGCTTTCCTGGACTTCGCTGCGCTCGATGTGGACGTAATCGATCACAATTTTTTTGCGCCGGACCAGCCGGTCCAGGTTAAACCCGAGCGAAGCAACGTTGGCCTTCAACTCCGCTTCCGTCTCCTCGAAGGCCATCAACACGCCCGGCTCGTCAAACTGCACCGCCCCGCGCATCAGGAATTCCGCCGCCAGCAGCGTCTTGCCGCAGCCCGCGCTGCCGCATACCAGCGTCGGTCGTCCGCGCGGCAATCCGCCACCCGTGATTTCATCGAGCCCTTGGATGCCGGTCGGGCACTTGGGCAATTGAACCGCCAACGCGGCGGATTTGTGACCGTTGTTTTTGACCCGGCCAGGGCCGCTTTTTTTCATGCAAATGGGTGATGTTGATAAACTAATCCACCCTGATTGTCGTGTAATCGTCACCATCGGTATATGGGGTGAACACCTGATTGCCCCGGCACCGTTGATTCTTTGGTAAAAATTTGGGCACCTCACCCGGCCTGTCGCCCGACCGTTCCGTTCGTCCCAGCGGGACAACTGGAAATTAGCCAGACACGCAGTGTTTGGTTTGTCGCCTAAGAATCGTCCGTCCTGAAAGGACGGCGGAAGTTTCCATCAAATTTATGGCAGCCTTCAGCTTCCCGACTCACGCAATTAAAACAACCGTCCAACGGGTTTCCCTCTCCCAGCGGGAGAGGGCTAGGGTGAGGGAGAACGTGCTGCTAAACCGGAACCATCCGACCTCACCAAGCCGCGTTTGAACCTTGATTATTGGATTTTCTCTGAATTTTGGATGTTGGAATTTGGAGCTTTGGGCGCTTGCGCCCTACGCCACTGGCCGCTCAATCAGCTTCACCAGCAACGGGATGCTCGCCTGCGAAAGGTTGTCCAGCCGCACATCCACCGAATACAGCCCCGGCTCCTCGAACTTCAATTGCTGGATGTTCACGATGAAATTGCGCGTCAGAAAATGCGCGTCATCCGGCAACGCCACCGGCACCGGCATCTCGATGCTCTGCATGATCGACCGGCCGTCGGCGTTGATGAAGCTCAGCGTCAGCTTCCGCGTCCCCTCGTCGCCCGGCACAAACGTCACCCGCAACGCCACCGAGCACTGCGGATGCACCGCTGGCATCTGCGGCGCGTAAATCGTGTCAAAGGAGCCCAGCAGGTTCAGCTTGCCGTTGTCTTCCGTCGCCGCATCGCAAAGCACGGCCACCTGAATGTTCATGCGTCAAGATTAAGGCAATAAATCCTCAAATTGAAACGTAATTCTTTTGTCCGCTGCGCTGAATACTCTCACCCGTTGCGTGTTTTTCATACATACATGCGTGAATGTCTCGCGGTAAAGGTAGGGCGCGCCAACCGCCCCCTCCTTCAAAGTTGGGCGTTAAGTGTTAAATGTTGAATGTTATCCCCTTCCACTGGACAAATCCCCACCACGCCGTACATTCACAACGCCAAAAAACTATTTTAAATTTTCTATGCGCACCACCAAAGCCTACGCCGCCCTCAACGCCACCGCCCCGCTCGCCCCCTTCTCCTTTCAGTATCGCGACCCCGGCGCCCACGAAATCGAGATTCAAATCCTCTACTGCGGCATCTGCCACACCGATGTCCATCAGGCCCGCAACGAATGGGGCGGCACCACGTATCCCTGCGTCCCCGGCCACG
>DATHQS010000364.1:0-18185 GCA_035482455.1 Candidatus Acidiferrales bacterium
CGCCGCGCTGGGCATCGCCGCGCTGAAAAAATCCGGCTACGCGGTGAAGACGGTGCAGGAGTATCACTGAGCAGCGGGTTTGGTTTTTGGCGGTTGTTGACGGATGGCGCTTCACACCAAATGTGATGAAAGCGCGATCAAAATAATTCCATGAAAACCAAACTCATTCTCCCGGTCCTCCTTTTTTTCCTGGCAGCCGGCGTGGCGTTTGGCGCACCAACTGAAGCCGGCAGTCCGGAGTCAGACACGAATGTGCTTTTGTGGCCGACGATGGATTACACCAATTTCCTGGCCGGGCACCCGGACGAGGCCAAACGGGCGGAGATGTGGCGTTATTTTTTGGAAGTTGAGCGTGAGGCAAAAGGCTTTGCGGGAACCAGAAACCACTGGAAGCCGATCCATACGGCGACATTGGGCAAGGGCATCCCGATCTACGTCACCAGCGGACGGATCCGGATGAACACCAATTCGGGTGCGGCCATTTTTCATGAAATCTTCCATGACACTTTCCACGGGAGCCGGTTCAACCAGGGTGAAGACAAAGCCTGGGCGGAAGCCTTCTGCGACGCCTTCCGGTACATGATGGAAAAGAAATACCTGCCCGAGCCGCGTTCAAGCTGGTTTTTGAAACTGGACCGGTTCAGTGACGAAACCTACACGCAGGTGATGGCGAGGAGCGGTGACAAACATTTTGACCAGAAGTATCTCTATCCGGCCTCGCTGATCGTCCACAAGGCGGACCGCAACTTGGAAAAATTTCGCGCCCTGTGGTTTGAACTGCAAGATTTGCGCAAGACAAACAATGCGGATGTGTTAAATAATTACTTTGGTTACGATATGAAAAATGGAAAGCCGCTATAAATCCATAAAATGACAACCTGTTTTCTTCCTCTTGGCGTGATTGCCGTGCTGAAAAAATCTGGCTACGCGGTCAGGACCTTGCAAGAGTATCACTGAGCCGGCAACATTTATCCTTTTAACATGAAACCCAAACCCATCCCCGAAGGTCATGAAGGCGCGACGCCTTACCTGATCTGCAAGGAGGCCAGCCGGGCCATCGATTTCTACAAAGCCGCCTTCGGAGCGGAAGAGATGTTGCGGATACCGATGCCCGACGGACGCGTGGGGCATGCCGAACTCAAGATCAGCGGTGCCGCTATCATGCTGGCGGATGAATTTCCGGAAATGGGCGCAATCAGCCCGCAAACCCTCGGCGGCACGTCCGTGCGGATGATGATTTATGTGGCGGATGTGGATGCGTTCATCGCGCGCGCGGTGGCTGCGGGCGCCACGGTTCTTCAACCGGTCACCGACCAGTTTTACGGCGACCGGAACTGCAAGGTGGCCGACCCCTTCGGCCACGTGTGGATGTTCGGCTCGCACCAGGAGGATGTTTCACGGGAAGAGATCATGAAGCGCGCGGCGGCGTTGTACGGAAAGAAGTGACGCGCGGGCGATCCGGTCAGCCTTGAACAGCTCAAGCCGTATCTTAAACTGGACGCCCACGAAAAAATTCCTTCCTGTCCCTACGGCGGGGAGTATTGTGTGACCGTGGCAGGAGCCGCGCCGACATGTTCCTTTGGAGCGAATCCGCCGGATATCCGGGTGCGGGTCGGTTGTTTTTATTGGCGAACTCCACGCCGCAACATGTTTTGCCATGAATCCGCAACCCGATGAACCCGAAGACGGCGAAATGCCGGCGGATGCGGACTACACGCCGCTGACTGAGGCGCAGGTGCGCGACTTCGTGGGCACCATTCCGGCGCATTCGGAAAAAACCTGCGAACTGGCCCGGAGTCTGAACGGAACGGTGCTGGATTACAGCGCGGAAAGCATTCCCCGCCTGGATGACCTGATCGCGGAAAACTGGCCGGACGGCCCGCCCATCCATCTCGAAAACATGGTGCTGGCCTATGGGAGTTATCTGGGCGAGACCATCCGGACACTTCACGGCGGCGACTGGTGTCACAGCGATGAGATGGGGTTTCACCTGGAAATCGAAGGGATGAAAGTTTTTCCCTTCGCCAAAGTGCGGCGACGCTTTCTGAACGGCAAAGAAGATTCGCTTGGATTTTTTTACCAGGTCATCTGGACAGAACTCAGCAAGCGGCAGAACCCGCCAGGCTCGGAGCCACCGGCCGCTCCAACTTCATCGGCCCCACCGCCGCTTCCTCCGGCGGCAACCCCACCGCCAATTCCGTCCGCACCGCCATCCCCGCCGCCCACGCCCCGATTGACACCAGTATTGCCGCCTTTGCCGTCATCGCCGCCGGTAAAAAAGAAACGGGTATGGATTTGGGTGGTCAGCATGGTCTTCGTTGCCGTGCTGGCACTGGCGGCGTTTGTGGGATTCCGGATGGTGCAATCCGTACGATATGCGCTGGCGCATCCGCAGCCGGCGCAGCCGGGAGGCGTTAATGAAATCACGAATACACCAACGATGCCGGCCGCCGTGGTCGCCGATGATGCCGGAACAAACGTGACCATCCAGTCCGCCAAATTCGGCGCGGGCAAAAAGGAGGCGGATGTCACCGCCAAATTGATCGAACAGTTGCAAGCCCATCCGGACGGGTTCACCATCAGTGCCCAGACGCTGGGGGCGGATGCAGCGGCGGGAAAAAAGAAGCGGTTGACGGTCCAATATGAATACAACGGCACCAACCATGTCATGGTCATTCCCGGTGGGAAACAGGTAAGCAACCAGGCATTGGTGAAAAACGCGCTTAAATGAGCAGCGCAACCCCTGCATCCGCATCAGATTCATATCTGATGAAAAAACATTTTCAGTCGGGTATTATTCGCCCATGACACCTGCTAGTCACCCAATGCAAAACAGGCAAATTCCATGTCCTGACCGGAAAGCTTTCCTCCCAACTGCAAAAATTAAAATGAAATCAAAAATCCTATTCACGATTCCAGTTCTTCTTGCCGTGCGCCTGGTCGCGGCGCCCGGCCCGGCACCGGCTTTTGCCGGCGCCGAAGGTTTCGGCCAGTTCGCCACCGGCGGCAATGGCGGGGAGGTTTTCCACGTGACCACGCTGGATGATTCCGGCGCGGGCTCATTTCGCGAGGCGGTGAGCAAGCCGAACCGGTTGGTCGTGTTTGACGTCAGCGGCATCATCCAGTTGAAATCCAACGTGGCCGTCCAGAGCGACATCACGCTTGCCGGGCAGACGGCGCCGGGTGATGGCGTCATGCTGTACGGACGCTCCACCTCGTTCAGCGGGCAGCACAATGTCATCGTGCGCTACCTGCGTTTTCGCGAGGGCATCGCGGGCGACAAGGGCAAGTGTTCCGTGAACCTTTCCAGCGGGCATGACATGATCTTTGACCATTGCAGCATCGAATGGGGTCGCTGGGATTGCCTCGGCCTCACGCAGGGCAGCCACGACATCACGTTCCAGAACTGCATCATCGGCGAGGGCGTGGACCCGCAACGCTTCGGTTCGCTCTCTGATTCCGTGACGAACATCACGTACACGCACAATCTCTGGATCAACAACCAGAGCCGTAATCCGAAGGCCAAAGGACGCATCCAATACATCAACAACGTCGTGTACAATTGGGGCGTCTGCGGGCTGGTGGGCGGGCATTCCGGCGCGGACCATTTCCAGGATGTCGTGGGCAATTATTTCATCGCCGGGCCGAATTCCGGGGTGCATGCGGTCGGTGAGTTCGCGGATACCGACCATGTTTATCAAAAGGGTAATCTCGTAGATGTGGACAAGGATGGAAAACTGAAGGGCCGTGAACTCGTTCCGGCCGATTTCGGTGGTGGTGAAAAGGCTCCGACATTCGTCCAAACGCCCAGCGTGGGACCGCTGGAGGGTTTGAAGATTGAATCCGCCGAGGACGCGCTGAAAAATGTTTTGGCGAATGCCGGCTGCTCGCTGCATCGCGATTCCGTGGATGCGCGGCTGATTGATGCGGTGCAATCCTACGGCACGCGTGGAAAGATCATCCACAGCGAGGCGGAGGCCGGTGGGCCGGGGGAGATCAAGGAAGTGCATGCGGTTGCCGTGAAGCCTTGAGTGGATTTTCTCCCTCACCCTAACCCTCTCCCGCTGGGAGAGGGAACAGCCGTTGGACCATTTCTTAAAATTCATACGCCATCGAGCAGAAGTCCGTCATAGCCCCGCCAAGACGCTGGGCGCCATTCTCCCTCTCCCAGCGGGAGAGGGCCGGGGTGAGGGAGAACGTGCGATAAACCAACCGACTTCCAAAATCCCCGGCCAAGCTAAAGCTTGAACTCCAACGGGGTTTTCCTACCGTGTGCGCGTTTGAAACCCGGCCCGCCTAATCTGCTCCCGCTGCTGAAGCAATATTTCGGCTTCACGTCCTTCCGTCCGTTGCAGGAGGAAATCATCCGTGATTCGCTGGCGGGCAAGGATGTCTTCGCGCTGCTGCCCACGGGCGGCGGCAAATCGCTCTGTTTTCAACTGCCCGCGCTGGCGCGGGACGGGCTCACGGTGGTGGTCTCGCCGCTCATCGCGTTGATGAAAGACCAGGTGGACGCATTGCAGGCCAGCGGCGTGGCGGCGACTTTTCTCAATTCCTCGCTCACCGCCGATGAATCGCGGAAGCGCCTGCGCGGGTTGCATACCGGCCAGTACCGCCTGCTTTACGCCGCGCCGGAACGGCTGATGTTGTCCGGCTTTTTGAGCGATCTTCAAAAGTGGAACGTGAAGCTCATCGCGGTGGACGAGGCGCATTGCATCAGCGAGTGGGGCCATGATTTTCGTCCGGAATACCGCCAGATCGCCGATTTGCGCGGGCTGTTTCCCGATGTGCCGTTCATGGCGCTCACGGCCACGGCCACGGGGCGCGTGCGCGAGGACATCATCAAGCACCTGAAACTGCGCGAGGCACGGACGTACGTCGCGAGTTTCAACCGGCCCAATCTCACCTATCGCGTGCTGGCCAAGAGCAAGCCGTACGACCAGGTGCTGGATTTTCTGCGGGCGCGGCCGAATGACAGCGGCATCGTGTATTGCCAGTCGCGCAAGTCCGCCGAGAACGTCGCGGCGAACCTGACCGAGGATGGCGTGAAGGCAAAGCCGTATCATGCCGGGCTCACGCCGGACGAACGCAGCAAGCATCAGGAACTGTTTCTGCGCGATGACGTGCGCGTCATTTGCGCGACCATCGCGTTCGGCATGGGCATCAACAAGCCGAACGTACGGTTTGTCATCCACCATGACCTGCCGAAGAACGTCGAGGGCTACTATCAGGAAACGGGGCGTGCCGGGCGCGACGGGCTGCCGAGCGAATGCGTGTTACTTTTCAGCGCTGGAGATGTGGTGAAGCAGACGGGGTTCATCGACGAAAAGCCCGATCCACAAGAGCAGAAGATCGCCCGCGCGCAATTGCAGCAGATGGTGCACTACGCGGAATGCGCGGTGTGCCGGCGGAAGGAGTTGCTCGCGTATTTTGGCGAGGATTCCGAGGTGGAAAACTGCGGCGGGTGCGACAACTGCCTTTCACCGCGCCAGACCTTTGACGGAACGCTGGCAGCGCAGAAATTTCTCTCGTGCGTTTTTCGCATCCGCGAGAAGACCGGTTTTGGCGTGGGACTGAACCACGTGGTCGAGGTGTTGACGGGCGCGGACACGGAGAAGATCCGCAAGTGGGAGCATACGACGCTGTCCACGTATGGCATCGGCAAGGAACACAGCCGTCCGGAATGGGCTGCCATCGGGCGCGAACTGGTGCGGCTGGGACATCTGCGGCAAACGACGGAGAAATTCAGCGTGCTGGAACTCACGCAGGCGGGCGCGACGATTTTGAAATCGCGCGCGAAGGTCACGCTCACCAAGCCAGTCACCGCACCGGAGAAGGCCGTCAGCCATGTCGGCGAGATTTCGTGCGACGAAGTGCTGTTTGCGCGGCTGCGGCAGTTGCGCAAACAACTGGCGGACGAGCGCGACGTGCCGGCGTACATCGTTTTCTCCGATGTCGCTCTGCGCCAGATGGCGCGGAATTATCCGGCCAACGAGCGTGATTTTGCCCGCATCAGCGGCGTGGGCGAGAAGAAGCTGCACGAGTTCGGTGCGGCCTTTCTTGGCGAAATCGCCAGCCATTTGCAGACGAATGCCCGGCAGATTTTTGCGGATGATTCCTTTGCCGCGCCCGCCGCGCCACCGCCGCGCAAAAGCAAGGGCCTAGGTGATTCCGCGCGGGAAACATTGCGCCGCTTTCGCGCCGGCATCAGCGTGGAGCAGATCGCCCGCGAACGTGACGTGACCACCGGCACCATCATGGGGCATATCGCCGAGGGCATCGAACGCGGCGAGCCGGTGGAGTTGGAAAAGTTTTTTACGGCTGAGGAAGAGGAAAAAGTGGCCGCCGCCTTTGAACGCAACGGATATGGCAACATCGTCGGCGTATTTGAGTCGCTGGGTGGGAAGATTGATTATGGGCGGCTGCGGATCTTCCGCGCGGCGGAGAATGCCAAGAGGCAGTCGCGCTAATTGCCGGGAATCAGAGTGCGGGTGGCAAAGGTTTGCTTTGCCACCCGAAACGCGGAGGCGCTGGTCAGTAGCGCGGGACGTTGTGGTCGATCTCGGTGGACCAGGCGGCGATGCCGCCTTTGACGCTCTTGACGTACTTGAAGCCTTGTTGCTTGAGGAAGCCCAGGGCTTGCAGGGAGCGCATGCCGACTTTGCAGTGCAGGTAGTATTGCACGTTCGGGTCGAGCTCGGTGAAGCGTTGCTGGAGCTGGCTCAGGGGCAGCAGCGGGACGCCGTCGACTTTGGCGATCTCGTATTCGTCGGCTTCGCGGACGTCGAGGACCCTGATGCCGAGGCCGGGGTTGTCCAGCGCCTTCTTCATGTCTTGCACGGTGACTTCATCGGGGTTGCCGAGGTTTTCGGGTTCCGGGACGATGCCGCAGAAGGTTTCGTAATCGATCAGTTCCTTGATGGTGGGATGATCGCCGCAAATGGGGCACGCGGGGTCGCGGCGAAGCTTCAGCTCGCGGAACTTCAGGTCGAGCGCGTTGAAGAGGACGAGACGGCCGACGAGCGAGGTGCCTTTGCCCAAGGCGAGCTTGAGGATCTCGGTGGTCTGGATGCAGCCGATGATGCCGGGGAGGACGCCGAGCACACCGCCTTCCGCGCAACTGGGAACCATGCCCGGCGGCGGGGGTTCGGGATAGAGGCAGCGGTAGCAGGGTCCGCCGAGGTGCGGGGCGAAGACGCTGGCCTGGCCTTCGAAACGGAAGATGGAGCCGTAGACGTTGGGCTTCTTCAGCAGGACGCAGGCGTCGTTGGTGAGGTAGCGCGTGGGGAAATTGTCGGTGCCGTCCACGACGATGTCGTAGGGGCGGATGAGGTCGAGGGCGTTCTCGGACGAGATGCGGGTGTTGTGGATGACGACCTCGACGTTGGGGTTGATGCCGTGGATGGTTTCCTTGGCGGACTCGGCCTTGGAGCGGCCGACGTCGGCATCGGTATGCAAAATCTGGCGTTGCAGATTGGAGTAATCCACGGTGTCGAAATCCACGATGCCGATCTTGCCGATGCCGGCGGCGGCGAGGTACATGGCGATGGGCGAGCCGAGGCCGCCGGCGCCGATGCACAGCACGCTCGCGGCCTTGATCTTCTTCTGCCCGGCCAGTCCGACTTCCGGCAGGATGAGGTGCCGGGAGTAACGACGGATTTCTTCGTTGTTCAATTGCATAGTCAAAGGGTGAGTATAGTAGAACAGTTCCGGCGGAAATCAAGCCGCTGGGGCGGAATGACTAAAATCTAAATCCTAATGTCTAATGAATGACGAATGGGGCGAGGGTTGAATCGGTGAACGGCTTATTCCGAGGACGAGAACGAGGACGACCTTTGGCCCCGCAAGTTTGGAATGGATTTGGGGGGATTTTATGCGATACTGCGCGGCCGATGAATCCACTGGTAAAACTTTTGCTCGATGGCGGCAGCTTGAACACGGCGCAGATGGCGCAGGTGCTGAAGCTGTCCGAGGCCGAATTGAACAGCCAGCTCGAGGCCTTGAAAAAGGAGGGCGTGCTGCTGGGCTTCCGCCCGGTGCTGAACATGTCCAATGAAGAGACGGGCGTGGTCCGGGCCGTGATCGAAGTGCGCATCACGCCGGAACGCGGCGGCGGCTTCAACCGGCTGGCGGAGCGCATCTCGCGCTTCGACGAGGTGGAATCATGCTACCTCATGTCCGGCGGGTACGACCTGCTGGTGTTCGTCAACGGGGCGAGCTTGCAGCGGGTGGCGGCGTTTGTTTCGGAAAAGCTTTCGACGATCGAGGGTGTGCTATCCACGGCGACGCATTTCATGCTGCGCGCGTACAAGGAACACGGCTTCATGTTGGGCGGCAAGGCCGTGGAGTCGGAACGGCTGAAGGTGGCGCCGTAAATGTTGAAAACTACGGGTGATTCATGACGCTGGATCAAAAACCAGTTACACACAGTTTGTTGCTTCGCTATGCGCCGCGACTAATCGTGGTAATTCTGGCATGGCTCGGTTGGTATTTGGGGCACTGGCAGGGTGCAATCATCGGTTTTGTCATTGGATGCGCGATAGGGTTGTTGTCGTGGATGGCCATATACTATTTCCAAGCAAAGGCACGATTTCAGAAACAATCGCAGGAAATCTCCGGTTTATCCGATGAACAGCTGAAAAAAATTGCCACCGATCCGACCAACCGTGACATAGGGTTTGCCATCGGTGAACTTGAGCGTCGTGGAATTAAAAACGTCCATCCGTCTCTTGAGTCATTATTTGAACTGTTAACGTCTCCCAATGCAAATCAACGGGCCTTGGGGATGACCCTGCTCGATGCCTTTTATCCGAGTACCTCAGCAAAGATTGCGAAGGGCTCATCATCTAGTGATGCCCCGGAAGTTTGGCGGGAAAGAATTTCCGCCCTGAACGGGGCAAGCTAACGCATCATTTGAACAGAAATTTCATGGACCAATCACGATTCATCGCCAAGCACGTCGTCAACCTGCCCAAGTCAGGCATCCGCGATTTTTTTGACATCGTCGCGAAGATGAAGGACGCCATTTCGCTGGGCGTTGGCGAGCCGGATTTTGACACGCCGTGGCACATCCGCGAGGCGGGCATCTACGCGCTGGAGAAGGGCAAGACGCATTACACGTCGAACCTGGGCCTGATCGAACTGCGCCGGGCGATCAACAAATACGTCGAAACGAATTACGCGGTCAGTTACGTGCCGGAAAATGAAATCATTATCACCGTTGGCGTGAGCGAGGGGCTGGACCTGGCCTGCCGCGCGCTGATCAATCCGGGCGACAAGGTGATGTATCACCAACCGTGTTACGTGAGCTATTCACCGAGCATCACGCTGGCGCACGGGATACCGGTGCCGGTGCCGACGTTTGCGAAGGACGGTTTTGCGCTGACGGTGGAGGCGTTGCGCGCGGCGTGGCAGCCGGGCTGCAAGCTGCTGATGCTGAACCTGCCGTGCAATCCGACGGGCGGCACGTGCGACCGGACGCAGATCGAGGCCATCGCGAAGTTTGCCATCGAAAAAGACCTCATCGTGTTGAGCGACGAAATCTATTCGGAGCTGACGTTTGAGGGCGTGCATACGAGCATCGCGAGCATTGCCGGCATGAAGGAGCGCACGATTTTCCTGCATGGATTTTCCAAGGCGTTTTCCATGACCGGCTGGCGCATCGGTTACGCATGCGGCCCGGCGACGCTCATCGAGGCGATGATGAAGGTGCATCAATATTCGATGCTGTGCGCGTCCATCATCGCGCAGGAAGCGGCGATCGAGGCGCTGGTGCGCGGCGAGGAGGGCATGAAAAAGATGCGCGACCAGTACCATCGGCGGCGCGACTTCATCGTGCGGCGGTTCAACGAGATCGGGCTGAAGTGCCATTTGCCGCGCGGGTCGTTCTACGCGTTTCCGGACGTGTCGATGACGGGGATGCCGGAGAAGGAATTTGCGATCAGCTTGCTGCAGACGGAGAAGGTGGCGATCGTGCCGGGCACGGCTTTTGGCGAGAACGGGAAGGGATTTTGCCGCGCGTGTTTTGCGACGAGCTACGAGCAACTCGTGGAGGCGGCGACGCGCATCGAGCGGCACGTGGCGGCGGTGGTGGCGGTGGCGGGGAGGAAATGAGAATAACGAGGCCGGGACTCAAAATGCACCGTGTTTAATTTTCCAATGTCGGGAAAAAACGCGTCCGCCCATTAAATTTTGGTCAAAATCACGTTTGCGTGGACCGATGCCCAGAAAATAAAGCGCCTGTTCAATGAGGCGGTTTGTCACCTCGGGATCCTGGCTCAATTGGTGAGCCAGCGCCTGTTCGCGAGGACCTAACGGACGGGACTCTTTGCGAATCAACAAGCGCGCGGCAAGGCGCGATTTACGCCAGGCTTTGTCATGTTTGACCACCGTTTGCTTCATGATTGCAACTTAACGGAATGCGCGGTGATTGGCAACTTTGTCCGGTGACGGACGGCGCCTTGACCTGATACTGGAGTAAGGATTAACTGTCATAAAGTGAGCAAAACAAAGGTCAAAGCGGGCGAGGCTGTGATCAAGCGTTCTCTAATCAACGCGGTCCGGCTGGAGCGCGATGCCGTCACCAGCTTCGATGAATATCCGTTTTGCGTGCCGGCCATCCGGCATTTGCACCGGCTGGAATTTCACCCGGCGGTGACGTTTTTTGTGGGGGAAAACGGTTCCGGCAAATCCACCTTATTGGAAGCGTTGGCGGTGAAACTGGGCTTTAATGCGGAAGGCGGCAGCAAAAATTTTAATTTTGCCACCAGGGAAACGCATTCTCGTTTGAATGAGTTCATCCGGGTTGAACGCGGGATTGGCCGGCCGACCGACCATTATTTTTTACGGGCGGAAAGCTTTTATAATCTGGCCTCGCAAATTGACGATCTGAGCGCCGCATTCAGCTATGGCGGCAAGTCCTTGCACGCCCAATCACACGGCGAGGCGTTTCTTTCTCTTTTGGCAAACCGGCTGCAAGGCGACGGAGTTTATCTTTTTGACGAGCCTGAGGCCGCGCTTTCGCCGCAACGGCAATTGAGCGTATTGACCCTGCTGCACCGGTTGGTCTACCACCAATCGCAAATCATCATCGCCACCCATTCGCCAATTTTGTTAGCATACCCCAATGCAAGGATTTACCAATTTTCCGAAGATGGCATAAAAGAAGTCAAATATACCGAAACCGAACATTACCAGGTCACGAGAGATTTTCTGAACCGGCACGAGCGCATGTTGGAAATTTTATTGTCCGCCGAAGATGAGGATTTGAAATCGAAAGAACGAAAATGAAGCAAGCCAGTCCCCAAACCGCCGCCGCGCGGCTTAAAAAGGTCTCCCCGTTGCGTCCGAAGCTGGCCATCGTGCTGGGCAGCGGGTTTCACCATGTGCTCGCCGAGCTGAAGGTGACGAAGAAGATCGCCTACGCGAAGATTCCCGGGTTTCCCAAGCCAACGGTGAGCGGCCATGCGGGGGAGTTGTATTTTGGACATCTGGGCAAAACGCCGGTGCTGGTGTTGAGCGGGCGGGCGCATTTTTACGAGGGGCATGAGATGGAGCGCGTGACGTTCGCGGTGCGGACGCTGGCGGCGTTCGGCATCACGGACCTGCTGCTGACGAATGCGGCGGGCGGCATCAACAAGCAGTTCCGTGCCGGAGATTTCATGGTGCTGACGGACCACATCAATCTGATGGGTGCCAATTCGCTGCGCGGGCCGGCGATTCCCGGGTTGCCGCGATTTGTGGATTTGACGGAGGCTTATGACAAGCAGCTGCGCGAACTTTTGTTTCAGGCGGGGAAGAGCTGCAAGTTGAAGCTGCAACGCGGCGTCTACCTGGCGGTGAGCGGGCCGAGCTACGAGACGCCGGCGGAGATCCGGGCGTTCGCGACGCTGGGCGCGGACGCGGTGGGCATGAGCACGGTGCCGGAAACGATCGCGGCGCGGCAGCTGGGTTTGAACGTGGCGGCGGTTTCGTGTGTCACTAACCTCGCGGCGGGCATCAGCAAGGACAAGCTGTCACATACCGAAGTGCTGGAGACGGCGGAGCGCGTGAAGAAATCAGGCGCAGCGCTGATGAAACGTTTTGTGGAGCTTTACGGACAACGTTAATCACGGGTTGATGCGGCGCGCGCGGAGCGACGCGCCCTACCAGCCATGGGTTTATTCGGCCATTCAAAGGTATAACAAAAATGAAAATTAATCCTAGCAAACTGGTGGCGGCCGCGGCGAAGGCGCGGCTGGGGTCGGTGTCGCCGTATTCCAAGTTCAAGGTGGGGGCGGCGTTGCTGACGAAGCGCGGCGAGGTGATCGGCGGCGCGAACGTGGAGAGCGCGAGCTATGGGCTGACGTGCTGCGCGGAGCGCATCGCGCTGTTCAAGGCGCTGACGGGCGGGAAGAAGGATTTTGTGGCGGTGGCGGTGGTGGCGCGGTGCGACGACGGGCCGATGCCCTGCGGAGCGTGCCGGCAGCTGTTGCGCGAATACGCGCCCGATGCGAAGGTGTTCATAGCCGACAGCGATGACTTGAAGGCCATCCGCAAGTTCACCGTAAAAGGGCTGCTGCCGTCGGCGTTCGTCCTCGTTCCTTGAATTCTGCGGAAAAAGCTGTAGCCTGTTGCGCTCGATTGATTTGTTTGCTTGATGAAACCTGAAGTTGTATTTGGTCTGGAGAATGCGTCGTGGCCGGCGTTGCTGGTGAACACGGCGGGGGCGGTGATGCTGGCGAACACGGCGGCGAAGAATGTCTTTGGCGAGTCGGTGACGGCTTCCCCGGCGCAACTGGCGGCGATCTGGTCGCCGGAAAACGGGGGCGGAGCGACGGAATTTGTCTCGTTGTGGATGCAATCACCCGCGGCGACGACGACGCTGAAATTCAAAACCTCCAGCGGGACGATGGCGACTTTCATGACGGCGATCTGCCAGTTCAACAACAACGGGGAGAAGTGGCTGGTGCTGCAACTGCTGTCCGGAGTGGCCGGCGCGGAGGCGGTGCCGGAGGCGAAATCCGCGACGGAAGGCGACGCGGCGCTGAAGCAGAAGCTGGATTGCGTGATGCAACTGGCGCGGACGGTTTCCCTGGATTTTAACAACGCCCTGACGGGCGTGCTGGCGCACACCTCGCTGCTGCTGGGCAAGGCGGAGGCGGATCATCCCTGGCGGCGTTCGCTGCTGGAAGTGGAGAAGTCGGCGGCGCGCGCGGCGGAGATCGCGAGTGAACTGGGGATGTTCAGCCGGCAGGAAAAGGAATCGCGACGCGCCCCGGCGGGAAACGTGAACGCGCTGGTCATCCGCTGCGTGGACGTTTTCCGCAACGGCCAGGGCGCGCGTTTCAACTGGAACCAGAGCCTGGAGCGGTCGCTGTTCGAATCGCGCTTTGAGGAGGCGAAGGTGCAGCAGGCGCTGACGAAGATCTTGGAGAACGCGATGGAATCGTTCGGGCCGGCGGCGACGTCCGGGCAGATCTCGGTGCAGACGCGCAACGTGGAGCTGACGCAGGCGACGCAGGACCGGAATGTGCGGCTCGCGGCGGGCGCGTACGTGTGCGTGGAGATCTCTGACACCGGCACAGGCATCGAGGCGGAAGCGTTGCCGCGGATCTTTGAACCGTTTTTCACGACGAAGAAGGCGCCGCACCGGGGGTTGGGGCTGGCGCTGGTGTACGGAATCATCTCCAACCACGGCGGAGGCGTGGCCATCTCGAGCATGCCGGGCAAGGGCACCTCGGCGCGGGTTTATCTGCCGGCGGAAAAGAGCCGCATCCACAACTCGGGACTGGCGGACACCGGTTTGCGCGGCACGGCCACGGTGCTGGTGGTGGATGACGAGAGCCTATTGCTTACGATGTCGGAAACGATCCTTTCGGACTTTGGCTACAAGGTTTTGACGGCGAACAACGGGCATAAGGCGCTGCAGGTGCTCGCCCAGCCGGCGTCGAAGGTTGATTTGATCGTGACGGACCTGGTGATGCCGGGCATGGGCGGGCGGGAGCTGATCGAACGCATCCGCCAACAGGGGCTGGACGTGCCGATCCTGTGCACGAGCGGTTATGTGCTGCCGGAAGACAAGCAGGCGGGCGCTGGCTACCTCCAAAAGCCGTTCACGAGCACGGAACTGCTGAGCAAGGTGAAGGCGACGCTGGAAGCCGCACAATTGGCGCCGAACTGAGGCAAGAGACACGATGAAACATCGATATTATCAAGGACGGATGGCCTGCTTCGGCAAAATCCGTTGCAAGAAAGGCGGCATCTGGGCGGTCGTGGAGCATAACGCCAGTTGACTGTGCTGCGTAATATGGTTTAATTAAGCTTATGCAAATCGAAAGCTTAAAAGTTTTTTGCGACCTCGCGGAAACCGAAAGTTTCACCAAGGCCGCGACCATCAACGGGGTCACGCAGTCCGCCGTCAGCCAGCAGATCAGCGCACTGGAACGCACGTTCAAATCGCTGCTGATCGAGCGCAGCAAGAAGAAATTTCGCCTCACCCGCGAGGGGCAGGTGCTGTACGATTACAGCAAGCAAATCATCCAGACTTACGATTCCCTGCACAATAAGCTGGCCGAATTGAAAGACATCATCTCGGGCACCATCCGGGTGGCCACGATCTATTCCATCGGCCTCCATGATTTGCCGCCGTACATCAAGAAGTTCATGAAGAGCTACCCGACGGTGAACATCCATGTGGAGTACCGCCGCGCGAACCAGGTGTATGATGATGTGCTGAGCAACGTGGTGGACCTGGGCCTGGTGGCGTATCCGGTCAAGGATTCCAAGCTGGAGATCATCCCGCTGCGCAAGGAGCCGCTGGTGCTGATCTGCCATCCGCAGCATCCGTTCACGAAGCAGAAGGCGATCAAGCTGAAGCAGCTCGCCGGGCAGAAGGTCATCGGTTTTGAGCCGGACATCCCCACGCGCAAGGCGCTGGACAAGATCTTGAAGGAGCACGATGTCGAGGTGAAGCACGTGATGGAATTCGACAACGTGGAGACGGTGAAGCGCGCGGTGGAGATCGACGCGGGCATCTCGATCGTGCCGCTGGGCACGGTGACGCAGGAACTCGCCAAGCAGACGCTGTCTTCCGTGACGATCGAAGACGGCGAATTTTACCGGCCACTGGCGGCGATCTACAAGAAGAACAAGGTGCTGTCACCGGCGATGAAGCAGTTCCTCTCGATCCTCAAAGATTCGATCTGAGGGCGCTGAGCGCCATCATTTAGCGGGCGGCAGGTGACTGCCGCCCGTTTTTTTATTGGGTAAGGCGTGGTTTACGGATGCTGCGAGTGAGGTTTTGGAATGGTCAATCTCGCGGGTGATCAAGACTGGCTGGACTAAAAAAGGAGATTGCAAAATATTGGCGGAATAAGCGTAAACGCGCACGGATTCACCACTGGCTTAACTGGAAAAACTGCTGAGGACTTATGATAGGATTGGTAACGGTATTTTGTCCATTGACGACGGCTGGCAGCAAGGCAACGCTGTTCCAAACAGATGGATTACCAAGATTTGTTGCCGATTCCAAAGCCAGTCCACTATACGAGAATCCGGCAACACTGGTTGGCCAAGTTAAAACAGCATTGGTTCCGTAGAGATTTATCGTCAACTGCGGTGCCGGGAAAGAAAGGCCAAACACCGTGCCTTTGCCATTAATGCCCCCAATACTCGTGGTGCCATACAGGGTATTGCCTGATAGAACCAATTCGCCCCGGGGATCAGCCCCATCGCTGTTAGTTTTGGTGCCCGAAGAATTTGTGTAGATATCTGCGGTAAAAGTATACAGAGTTGTAAAACCTGTGCCATTGGTATTAACGGCAAACACCGTTCCAACACCATTCGTGCCGCCCAATTTCGCCGTCCCGTACAGTGTATTGCCCGATAGAAGCAATCCGGAAAAAAGATTCACTCCGTCACTGTTGGTTTTAACGCCAAAAGAATTTGTGTAGATAGCCGCAGAGAAGGCATATAGAGTTGTGAAACCCGTGCCGTTCGTGTTGATGGCAAACACCGTCCCGGTGCCATTCGTGCCGCCGCCCAAAGTCGTCCCAAACAAAGTATTGCCGGATATGGTTAATGAGGATAACGGCAGATATCCGTCGGCATTGGTAAAAACACCATTAGGATTTGTTTTCGATGGCCCAAAAGTATGCAGAGTTGTAAAACCGGTACCGCTTGTGTTGACGGCAAACACGGTGCCGTTGCCATTGGTGCCGCCAGTCTGGGTTGTTCCGAACAGGCTGTTGCCCGATAAAACCAAACTTGCATTGGGAAACTTTCCGTCGCTGTTCGTGGCATTGGAACCGGCGCGAGCGCTGAAAGCATGCAAGATGGTGAAGCCAGTGCCATTGGTGTTGACGGCAAACACCGTGCCGCTGTCATTGGTACCACCATTTGCAACCGTTCCGTACAGGGTGTTGCCCGATAAAATCAATCCTCCATACGGACTAATTCCATCGTTGTTGGTAAATAAACCAGACAAATTATTGAGGCCAGACGCCATGAAATGATGGATGACCCTAAAACCAGTGCCATTGGTGTTGATGGCAAACACCGTACCATTGCCATTGGTGCCGCCCACAGTGGCCGTCCCATACAAGGCACCTCCTGATAACATTAATCCGGCAAATGGATTAGCTCCGTCGCTGTTGGTTGCAATGCCAGCAGGAGTGGATGCGAGTACGGGACAACTATGTAAATTCGTAAAAATTGTGCCGTCGGTGTTAATGCCAAACACCGTGCCCTCGCCTCCAGTACCCCCAGTATTAGCCGTCCCATACAGCGTGCTGCCCGATAAAATCAATCCACCAAACAGAAAAGCTCCGTCGCTATTGGTTCCATTCCCAGAAGTCGTGGCAAAACTATGCAGGGTCGTGAAAGCCGCCGCTACCGCCTGATCCGCCACTGGCAACATTAACGCCACCGCCAGAGCGGGAACAAGGAACAAATATCCGATGCGCGTTTTTGTTTTCAATATAAATTGGCTGATTCCATTTTATTGCCCTAACCGCGCAATCACCTTAATTTCTGTTTTCTACCCTTCGGCTAAAAGAAAAGCAAATTCAAATTAAAAGGTGTCACCAAGGATTCACCTGACGAGCAATGAAGAGACGGTCTTGGAGCAGGAGGATGTAAGGATTCGCGGAAAAAGTGGAGATGAAGCAGTTCCTTTCGATTTTGAAGGATTCCATCTGACAGAAAGGCAGGTTTGACGGGCAGCAGGAAATTGCCGCCCGTTTTTTCTTTTCGAAAAGGTGGTCGCGATGGTTGCCGCGCGGCGGGGCAGATGTCTTACCACGTTCGTTCCGCCCTCAGCTTCGCTTTTCGGGCGGGGACGGCGCAGCGCGCCATCCCTACCAGCGTTACTTCAGATTTTCGGGATTCAGGCCCTTGAGGTCTTTGGGCAGGAAGATGCCGTTCTTGCGGATGAGCTCGCCATCGAACCAGACCTCGCCGCCGCCCCATTCTTTGCGCTGGATGAGGACCATGTCCCAATGGATGGCGCTCTTGTTGCCATTGCCGCAATCCTCGTAGGCCTGGCCCGGCGTGAAGTGCAGCGACCCGGCGATCTTCTCATCGAACAGGATGTCGCACATGGGACTTTTGATGTGCGGATTGAAGCCGAGGGAAAATTCGCCGATGTAACGGGCGCCGGGATCGGTGTCCAAGATTTCGTTGAGGCGCTTGGTGTTGTTGGCGGTGGCGGTGACGATTTTGCCATCCTTCAGTTCCAGTTTTACGCCTTCGAACTTGGTGCCGGAATATAACGTCGGCGTGTTGAAGGTGATGACGCCGTTGGCGGATTTTAAGGTGGGGCAGGAGAACACTTCGCCATCCGGGATGTTCCGCGTGCCTTCGCATTTCTTCGCGCCGATGCCCTTGATGCTGAAGGTCAGATCGGTGCCCGGGCCGACGAGGTGAACGCGGTCCGTTTTCTTCATGCGTTTCTCGAGCGGCGTCATGGCCTTCGCCATCTTGGCGTAATCCATCGTGCAGACGTCGAAGTAAAGGTTCTCGAACGCCTCGGTGCTCATGCCCGCAGCCTGCGCCATGCTGGGCGAGGGCCAGCGCAACACGCACCAGCGGGTCTTGTTCACGCGGTAGTCCAGGACGGGGCGGATGACCTTGGAATACATCTTGATCCGGTCGCTCGGCACGTCGGAATTTTCGTTCATGTTGTCCGCGCCGCGGATGGCGACGTA
>DATHQS010000365.1:0-24337 GCA_035482455.1 Candidatus Acidiferrales bacterium
GGGTGTGGCGGCGGGGGCTTCGCCTTTGGTGAGGGCGGTGATCGTGGCGGCGTCGGAGTTGTCCAGAACGGCGGGGTCGAGAGGTTGCAGGCCGCCGGTGGCGGTGGCGGCGAGGAGGTCCAGCGAATTGCGCGCGGAGGCGCTGCGCAGTTTTTTGGCCTGAAAATAACTCCACTGGTCGCCGGCCTTAGATTGGAGTTCGGCGGCGGCGGAGCGGTCATATTGGGCCTTGGTCATCTCGCTGGAGGCGAGGCCGGCAAGCATGGTGGCGATCACCGTCATGATGATGGGGGTGACGCCCAAAATTTTACCCCATTTGGATTGCGGCAGTTCCTTCTTCAGTTCCTCGGGAATGACGATTTTTGGAGCCATAGTACCGCCAGCCTACCAAAAGATTTTTTTTTTGCCAGCGCGCTTGTGTGTGGAAATTTTTTAGGCTATCACGCGCCTATGCTGATTGTTCACGTGCAGATCCAGGTGAAACCGGAAGTGCTCGAGGCGTTCATGGCGGCGACGCGGCTCAACGCCCGCGCCAGCCGGCTGGAGCCCGGCGTGCTGCGCTTTGATGTCCTCCAGCAGGCCGATGACCCGACAAGGTTTGTGCTGGTCGAGATCTACCGCGATGCCGCGGCGCAGGCGGCGCACCGGGAGACGCCGCATTATTTCGCATGGCGCGACACCGCGGCACCGATGATGGCCGTGACACGCACGAGCACCAAATACAGCGACATTTTCCCGGAGAACGGCAGCGTGTGAGGGCGCGACATGAACTTTGAATTCGCCACGGCGCCGCAAATCGTCTTTGGTCCGGGTGCCATCAAGCAGACCGGCCCCTTGGCGAAGGGTTGTGGCCGTCGGGCGCTGGTGGTGACCGGCGGCAACCCGGCGCGCGCGGAAAAATTGCTGGCCAGCCTGGCGGCGGCCGGCATCGGCACGAACACCTTTTCCGTCACTGGCGAACCGGAGATTACCACGGTGGAAAACGGTGTGGCACGGGCGAAAGATGGCGGTTGCGAATTTGTCATCAGTCTCGGGGGCGGCAGTGTGATCGATGCCGGGAAGGCCATCGCTGCGATGATGACCAATGATGGGGCGCTGCTGGATTATCTGGAAGTCATCGGTGGCGGGCAGGCTTTAAAAAAACGGCCGGCTCCGTTTATCGCCATACCCACCACCGCCGGCACCGGTGCCGAGGTCACACGCAACGCGGTGCTGGCTTCACCCGGACACAAGGTCAAAGTGAGCCTGCGCAGCGTGTTGATGCTGCCGAGCGTTGCGTTGGTCGATCCGGAGCTGACGTATGATTTGCCACCGGGATTGACGGCATCGACTGGTTTGGATGCGCTGACACAACTCATCGAGCCGTATGTCTGCCTGCGGGCAAATCCGATGACGGATAATTTTTGCGTTGAGGGCATGCAGCGTGCGGCACGCTCGCTGCGGGAGGCGGTTTTCAACGGACAAAACAAGGCGGCGCGTGAGGACATGGCGGTGGCGGGCTTGTTTGGCGGACTTGCACTGGCGAATGCGGGCCTGGGTGCGGTGCACGGCTTTGCCGGGCCGATCGGCGGGATGTTTCCCGCACCACACGGGGCGGTGTGCGCGGCGTTGCTGCCGCATGTGATGGCCGCGAATCTCCGTGCGCTACGCGAGCGCGACCCGCAAGGCTATGCGTTGAAGCGTTATTATCGGGTGGCCTCGCTGTTGACCGGCAACCCGAATGCGACCGCCGATGCGGGCGTGGAATGGGTGCAAAAGCTGGTGGCGGACCTGCTGGTGCCGAAGCTGGGGGCTTATGGCATCCGCGAAGAACATGTGGCGGACATCGTCGCCAAAGCGGCCAACGCGAGCAGCATGAAGGCAAACCCGATCATGCTCACGCAAGAGGAATTGGCGGCGACGCTGCGGTTGGCCTTGTGATTTGAATATGGACGCGCCCTGGAAAAACCCATCCATCATCGTCCACTCGCAACTGCTGGCGCGAAGCCTGAAGCGTTGGACGGGTCGCGAGCTGCTGCCGGAATTTCCGGCCGGCGGTTCGCCCGCGGAGTTTGCTGATAAACTGTTTCACGCGCCTTTTGTACAAGTGTCGCATGGTGTCGAAGCGGACCCGGTTTTGAACTACGGGAACGCCACGGCGTTGAAGCTGTGGGAGATGACGTGGGAGGAACTCACGCGGACGCCGTCGCGGCTGACGGCAGAGGCGCCGAACCGCGAAGAACGCGCACGCTTGCTGGCGGCGGTGACGGCGAACGGGTTCATTGATGATTACTCCGGCATCCGCATCTCGAAAACTGGCCGGCGTTTCCGTATCGCGCAGGCGACGGTTTGGAACCTGGTCGATGAAGGCGGGGTTTACCGCGGGCAGGCGGCGATGTTTTCGCAGTGGGAATTTCTTTGAGGTTCGGGGCGAGTCGTTCTAGCTTCTCCGTAGCTGTGAAACAAACCGCCCGCCCCCTGGGAACTGGCACCGGTAAAATTGCTGTTTTACTGGGCCTGCTGGCGGCGGCGCATGTCTTCTTCTATGCCGCGACGTTCCCGTTCTACAGCGTGGTGGATGAGCAGATGCACGTGGACCTGGCGGTCCGTTATTCCCATGCCGATATCCCGCGCAGCCTGACGCCGCCGGACACCAACGCACTGCCTTTCCTGGTCATCTACGCCTCGCCGGAATTTTTGCAGGTAGACGGACCGATCGCGCCGCCGCCGTGGAAGCAGCCGATGGATGCCGTCCGCGACCGGCTCGTGGCCAAACAGGTGGCATACCAGGAGAAGTTCCAAAACCATGAGGCCTCGCAACCGCCGTTGTACTATGCGCTGGCGGGCGCGTGGTGGCGGTTGGGAAAAGCCTTAAGCCTGGACGGCCTCACGCTTCTCTACTGGCTGCGGTTTTTAAATGTGCCGTTGGTCATCGCCTTGGTCTGGCTCGGTTGGACGGCGGCGCGGAAGCTGTTCCCGGAAAATCCCCTGATGCAGGTGATGGTGCCGGCGTTCATCGCGTGCCTGCCGCAGACGATGTTTTATGCGGTGAACAATGACATCCTCTCACCGCTGGCCTTTGGCGCGGCGTTTGTGCTGGTGCTGAAGTTTTGGGATGCGGAAACACCGACGTTGGGCCTCGCCGTCGCGACCGGGCTGGCGCTGGCGGCGGCGTTTCTGACCAAGATCAGCAACCTGCCGCTGCTGGCGGTGGCCGGTCTTTTTCTGATATCGAAAGTGATCAGCCTGGGTTGGCAGAAGCGGCTGAATGCGGCGGTATCACCATTGGCGGCATTGGTGGTGTGCGCGGCCGGACCGGTGGCGGCCTGGATGGCCTGGTGCAGCACCAACTTCGGCGACCTCACGGGGTCGTCGTTGAAAATAAAATTCCTGAACTGGACGGACAAGCCGGTGGGCGAATGGCTGCACCATCCATTGTTCACGGAGCATGGATTCTGGTACTTCCTGAAGACAAACCTGGCGACGTTCTGGCAGGGCGAACAGCTGTGGCATCGCCAGCCGCTGGCGAACCCGGCGGTGGATGAGGCGTATGTGGTGCTGACGCTGGGAGCGCTGGCGTTGGCGCTGGTGGCGCTGGTGCGTCCGCGTTCACGTTTCACCACATCGCAACGGCGGGCGGTGGCTTTCGGCTTCCTGTGTTGCGGCGCGATGCTGGCGTTTTTCGCTCTGCTCTCGGTGAAATATGACTTTCAAGACTGCTTTTATCCGTCGCGCGAGCACCCATATTTCGTTTCCGGCCGTTTGCTGCTGGGGATGCTGATCCCGTTCCTGCTGGTGTTCGCGGCGGGGTTGGACCGGCTGATGTCGAATTTTCAGATGCCGACAAAAATCTTTCTGCTGGTGCTGCTGCTGGGTTTCATGCTCGGGTCCGAGGTGGCGACGGATCTGCCGGTGTTCGGGAGCGAGTATAACTGGTTAAACCAATAGGGCGGGGGAAATTCCAAGCACCAACATCCAAGCTCCAGAGAAATCCCAAGCACCAATGTCCACATAGACCGACGAGGAGAACGTGCAATTTTTGACTCAGGCAAATGTGACCTTTGCGACTCCTTACGTCGTCTTCTACAAAGGCTCCGAAGTTCAAAACCATTTCCGCATCTTGAAATACAGGTAGGTGGCGATCGTGGAAAGAATCATGGCGGCGCCGGCGATGGGGTAGGCGTGCTTGTAGTCCAGTTCCGGCATGTCCTTGAAATTCATCCCGTACCAGGTGCCGATCATCATCAGCGGCGTGGTGATGACGGTGATGAGGGTGAGCAGCTTGACGACTTCGCCGGTCTGGTTGGACGACATGTTCAAATAAACCTGCAGGATGCCGGTGAGCGAATCCGCGTAACTTTGCGCCAGTTCGCCGATCTGAAACAGCCCGTCGTAAACGTCGCGGAAATAAGGCACGAGCGTCGGGCGGACGAGTTTGAAATCGCCCTGGGCAAACCGGCCGAGCACCTCGCGTTGCGGGCCGATGATCCGGCGCAGGTGCATGACCTCCTTTTTGACCTGCAAAATCTTGTTGAGCGTTTCCTTGGTGGGCTTTTGCAGCGCCTCCTGCTCGAGTTCGGCGATTTCCAGCCCCAGTTCGTCGAGCGCCGGCTTGTAATTGTCCACCAGCGCGTCGAGCAACGAATGCGCCACGCGGTCGGGGGCGCGGGCGATGCCCATGGTGCCGTTCACCGCGCGCTCCTCCACGGAGGAGACGCTGCGCAGCGGCTTTTCGTGGTAGGTGACGAGAAAATTTTTGCCGAGGAAAAAATCCAGCTCGCTGGTGGCGAAACAGCCGTCCTTGCGGTCGTAATCGACAGCATGGATGACCATGAACAGGTACTGGGTAAAGAGGTCGCCCTCTTTGGGCGAGTATTCCTCGACCTTGGGGGAGGGGCTGGGCTGGACGCAGTCCTCGATGGAGAGCGGATGGAAGTGGAAGATCTTCTCCAGGACTTCCTTCCATTCGGCCTGGTTGGGATTTTCGAGGTCCACCCAGAGGAACAGATTCGTGTCCGCGAGCAGGGTGGGCATGAGGAAGGGCTCGATGTCCTTCGTATGCAGCTTGCCCGCAGTGGTGAATGCAAATGAGCGGATCATGAATGTTTCTCGGCTGCCTCAAATCGTAGGCGCAACGGCGGGCAAGGCAAGTATCGTTTGCGGGCCGCGGTTGCCATCCAAAAAAATGATTTTTGTCACTTGCGCTTTTGACCGGCGGGCGTAGGTTGCGGTGGGCTGACATGGATGCGGTGGTGCAGAGTTGGAAGCTGGTAGATACCGCATGGCAATGTCAGCCCACTGCTTTTCCGCCGCTGCGTGTCTGGCCATCGCATCAGGCCGGCGGGGGAATTTCTTCTTGTTTGACGGGGGGCATGATTTATTTTCAACGGATGAAGGCAGTCAAGGCGGCCATGATCATCGCGCATCCGGGGCATGAATTGCGGGTGCATCACTGGGTGGAAACGGCGCGGCCGGAGGTGCTGGTGCTGACGGACGGGTCGGGGCGCACCAACCAGTCCCGGCTGCCCTCGACATCGAAAGTTTTGCAGGGCGCAGGCGCGGTGCCGGGGCCGGTCTACGGGCGGTTTACCGATGCGGAACTGTACCAGGTGATGCTGACGGGAAAATCAGAGGTGGCGGTGAACCTCGTCCATGAGGTGGCGGACTGGCTGGTCGCCGGGCAATTTGACCTGGTCGCGGGGGATGCGCTGGAGGGTTACAACACTTCCCACGAATTTTGCCGATACATGACCGGGGCGGCCTGTGAACTGGTACGCCGCCGGACGGGGCGTTCCCTGCCGAATTACGATTTTCTGCTCACAGGCCGGCCGGATGAATGCCCGGAGGCGGTACGCGGCAAGGCGATCCACCTGCAACTCGACGACGCGGCCATCAAACGCAAACTGGCGGCGGCGGCAAGCTATCCGGAACTGCAGCATGAGGTGGCGGCGGCGTTGAAACAGTTCGGGGAAAAAATCTTCGCCCAGGAATGGCTCCGGCCGGTGGCGAACGATGCGGGCCTGGACTCCGCGGAGGCAAAGCCGTTTTACGAAACACACGGGGAAAAACAAATGGCGGCCGGGCATTACCAGCACGTCATCCGCGCCGGCGAACACATGCTGCCGCTGGCAGGGGCGATGTGGAGCTTTGCCACCCGTTGACCGTGCGCATCCTGATCACCAACAATTCCCTGGCGGGCCGTTCGGGCACGGAACTCTACGTGCGTGATCTGGCCTTGCAGTTACGCGCTTTGGGACACGAGCCGGTCGCGTGGAGCACCAGTCTCGGCGATGTGGCTGATGAGTTGAAGGCCGCAGGCATTCCCGTGACCGATGATCTGGCGCAATTGCCGTTCCAGCCCGACATCATCCACGGCCAGCATCATCTGGACACCATGACCGCCCTGCTGACCTTGCCCGGAATTCCTGCGGTTTATTTTTGCCACGGCGCCCTGCCTTGGGAGGAGATGCCGCCGGTGTTTCCACGCATCCACCGGTATGTGGCCGTTGACCGACCTTGTCATGAGCGGATTGTCCAGGAAGCCGGCATCAGCCCGGAAAAAATCACCACGCTGCTGAATTTTGTGGACCTGGAACGGTTTCAACCGCGCCCGCCCCTGCCGGACAGACCGCGTCGCGCGCTGGTGTTCAGCAATTACGCGCGCCGCAACCATACCCTCCGGATCATCCATGAGACCTGCGCCGAACACGGGATCACCCTGGACGTGGTCGGTTCATCGGCGGATAACGCAACCGCCGCCCCGGAAAAAATTTTGCCGCAATACGACCTGGTTTTTGCGAAGGCGCGCGCAGCGCTGGAAGCCATGGCCACCGGCTGTGCCGTGATCGTGTGGCACACGAGCGGTTGCGGACCGCTGGTCACGACGCAGGGATTTGAGCGGCTCCGCGCCTATAATTTCGGCTTCCGCACGGCCGATCAACCGGTCACGCGGCAATTCCTTTCCGGGCAGATCGCCGGCTACAATGCCGCAGATGCCGCGGCCGTCAGCCGGCTGGTGAGAAGCCAGGCCGACATGCGGGCAACGGTTGACCGGATCGTCCGGATTTATGAAGACGCATTGGCGGAGCACCGGCAGCAGCCGCCAAATCCCGCCGCGGAAATGCGCGCGGCCGGCCTGTATTGGCAGCGCATGGTGCCGCTCATCAAGCATGGGCCCAAATCATTGCCCGCCTTGGCGCGGAAGAACCAATATGAGAAAATAGCCCGGATGGCAGACAGGCTCGCCCGCTGGTTGCGCGCCCGCTAGCCCGCTTTTTCAGGTCCTGTGCAACAGCACGATGAGCAGCATCACCGCGGCGGTGACCCAGAGCACATTCTTGAGATTTGAATTGGTTTGAGGCGGCGTATTTTGATGGCTTCGTTTGGGCGCGCCGCAGTCCGGGCAGGAATTACTGCTGCCAAACCATTGCCGGGCGCAGGCGGTACATCTCTTCGGCTTCATGACTGGCTTGAATCGCTTATTGGGCTTGTTGCAGTTCCGCTATGGCCCGCGTCAGCCTTTGCAGGTTGCCATCCTTGGGAACGATGGCATCGACATTCAATTCTTCATAGGTCGCGTGCTCGCTGGCGGTCAGCATCGTGGAATGCACCAAAATCCTGCCGGTAAAACCGCTGGCGCACACATTTTTCACGAACTCCAGGCCGTTCATCTCCGGCATCTGGTGGTCGGTGATGATGACGTCAAAGGTTTCCAGTCCGGTGGCGAGCCATTGCAGCGCCTCCGCGCCGCTGGCGAAGCTCCGGCAATACCAGCCTTTCCTGACGAGTCCCGAGCAGATGCCTTCGCGCACCAGTGCGCTGTCATCAACGTAAAGAATGCGGAGGCCATCCGGCACCGGGGCCATGGGCGGGCAGGATTCCACAAAAGGGTTGGCGAGCATCGCGCTGGTATTCATGGGGTTTGTGGCAACAACCTATCGCTTCTCCAGACGGTGCGGCAACTACCCCTTGGGGAAGTTGTTGTGCGGCCCGCTGCGACGAAGCAATTCACCGTCCAGCAGCCTGCCGCCGCGCCCGCTTTTGCTGCTTGGTTTTGCCCCTAATTTTATGCTTTAATGACCGCCGCCTTTTTTATGGAAGATACGAATTCACTCATCGAACAGCGCCGCGCCAAGCTCAAATCGCTGGAAGCGAAGGGCATTTTTCCGTTCCGGAACAAGTTCACGCCGGACAGCAAATGCAACGACGCCCGCAGCGGGTTCGAATCCGGGGCGCTGCCGGAGGGCACGCGCGTGTCCGTGGCGGGCCGCATCACCGCGCACCGCGAGATGGGCAAATCCATGTTCGTGGACGTGCGCGACCAGAGCGGACGCATCCAGGTGTATGCGCAGAAGAACGCGCTGGGCGATGACCAGTTCAACATCTTCACGCACCTCGACCTCGGTGACTTTATCGGCGTGACGGGCACGCTGTTCCGCACCAAGACGGGCGAGCCGAGCCTCAAGCTGGAATCGTTCACCATCGTCGCGAAGTCGCTGCGTCCGCCGCCGGCGAAATGGCACGGGCTGGAGGACACGGAAATCCGTTACCGCCAGCGTTACCTCGATCTGATCGCGAATCCCGCAGTGAAGGATGTTTTTCTCAAGCGCAGCGCCATCGTCCATGAGATCCGCGCGTTTTTTCACAGCCGCGGCTATGTGGAAGTGGAGACGCCGGCGATGCAGGCGATTCCCGGCGGTGCGGCGGCGCAGCCGTTCAAGACCAAGCACAACGCGCTCGGCTGCGACTTTTACCTGCGCATCGCGCTGGAGCTTTACCACAAGCGCCTGCTCGTCGGCGGCATCGACAAGCTGTTCGAGATCGGAAAAAATTTCCGCAACGAGGGCCTGTCGCGCCGGCATAATCCGGAGTTCACCATGCTCGAGGCGTACCAGGCGTTTGGCGATTACGAGACGATGATGGAGACCGTGGAATCGCTCATCACCACCGTGGCGCAGAAGGTCGTGGGCACATTGGTCATTGAGCACAACCAGGACGTGACCGAGAAGGCGGCCATCCAGCATGCCTTGCAGGAAGTGGACGCGATTTCGACCACGATGACCGGGACGTTGCTCAAGGCCACCGATGGCAATACCGCCGCGGCCTTTGTGAAGAATATCGGTGATGCGCGCACGGCTCTCGTGGCTGCGCAGGACGAGATTGGCAAGAAACCGTCCCACGAGGTTGCCCAGGCGGCCATCACCGCCATCTTGACGGCCATCGGCACGATCGGATTGCATAAGATGAACCTCGCGACGGGTGACAAATCCATCGAAGACATCCTCGCCTCGGCCGCCGTGCGCTTCGACGGCACTGTCGCCGCGCTCGAAAAACTGTCCACGCCCAAAGTCATCAACCTGACCAGCCCGTGGAAGCGCGCCCGGTACAATGACCTCGTCAAGGAAAAGGCCGGCGCGGACTGGTTCACCATTTCCGCGGCGGAACGCCGTCAGAAAGCGCACGACATGGGCGCGGAGATCGGCAAGGAGTTTGAAGATTTTGAAGTCACGAACGCCGTGTTCTCCAAATTCATCGAGCCGACGCTCATCAACCCGACGTTCGTCACGCATCTGCCGAAGGAACTGGTGCCGCTCGCCAAGCTTTCGCCGGAAGACCCGGCGTCCGTGGAAGTCTTCGAGTGCTGCATCAACGGCCAGGAGATTTCGCCCGGCTACACCGAGCAGAATGACCCCATCGCGCAGCGCTCCACGCTGGAGCACCAGGCGGGCGGCGAGCAGCAGAAGCTCGACGAGGATTTCCTCGTGGCGCTCGAACATGGCATGCCCCCGGCGGGCGGCATCGGCATTGGCATCGACCGCCTGTGCATGATGTTGCTGGGCCAGGAAAGCATCCGGGACGTGATTTTGTTCCCGCAGTTGAAGCCGAAGTGAGAATTGCTTTCGAGCACATGAAATACACAGCGAAAGAAGTTTTATCAGTGCTTGATGCCTGCTGTGATAAATTTACTTTCCCAATGCTTGATAACGGATACGTATATTTGGGAGCCACCCGACTGTCAGTTTTTCGATCAGAAGAAAACTGGGCCATAACAATCGAAGTTTTCGGTTTTTCTCCAAGATCGGGCATTCCGGACACACATATCTACACCTTTGCTGGCAAGCTCTGGAATTTAAAACGCCCAGAAAACTATGTCAGCCGACAAGCTTACGAAAATTATCTGGCGAATAATCCTAACAATGAATCACGGTTTATTTTTCCGGTCGAGGAAGGTGATTGGATTGATGGTGAAGATGTGGCTGCAAATTCATCCGTAGTGATGGTACGCGGTGAATCAGTTCCATTGCCGACACCGGGCGATTTTAAGAAATTCGGCATCGAGTTAGAAGATGAGCCCGAGATGCGGATTTATGAGTTATGCCGCTTTCTCACAGAAATCCGACGCGAAGCACTTCTCGCCACTCCGGATGAGTTGCGGGGGAACATCGATCCACAAATGCAGCAAATTTTACGGCTCGACGAATGGAACCACCCCGACGTAGTGAACAATGATTGCCGGCCGAGCAAGTCTGAAACATTTCAACAACTCGCTGAGGTGATCGTTTCTGGCGACGTTCGCAAATATCAACCCACCCTTCAGCCAAATACTCATTGGCATAATTGGCCGGATGGTGGAACGCTTTGACTTTACTATTGGGGTTTACTTTGCCTGCCAAGCCTTGCGTCCTAGCGTATTCAATTTAAAAAATAATTATGTTAACTGTTGCCGGACTTTCAAAATCATTTGGCGGGCGCGAGTTGTTTGACGATGTTTCGTTGAACATCATGTCGGGCGACCGCATCGCCATCACCGGGCCGAACGGCGCGGGCAAATCCACGCTCATCAAGATCATCCTCGGCAAGGAGGAGCCGGATGCGGGCAGCGTGTCGTTCATCCGCGGGACGCGCGTGGGCTATCTGCCGCAGGAGAGCGAGCCGGCCGCCAACGAAACGGTTTTGGAGATCGCGGTGCCGCACGAGCATGAACACGACGGCCAGTTTGTGGCGAAGGCGAAGCAGATCCTGAACAGCCTCGGTTTCAAGCTGACGGATTACGACCGTGCGGCGCGCGAGATGTCCGGCGGCTGGATCATGCGCGCACACCTGGCGCGGTTGCTGGCGGAGGAGCCGGACCTGCTGATGCTGGACGAGCCGACGAACCATCTGGACCTCGAGACGCTCATCTGGTTCCAGGACTATCTCAAATATTATCCGGGCGCGATCTTGATGATTTCGCATGACCGCGAATTTTTGAACAACCTGTGCACGCACATCGCGGAGCTGCGCGCCTCGCGCATCATGCGGTACACCGGCAATTACGACAGCTACCTCGAACAGCGCGCCGCGAACGAGAAGATCATGATCGCCACCGCCAAGGCGCAGCAGCGGGACATCGACCGCCTGCAACTGTTCGCCGATCGTTTTGGCGCCAAGGCAAGCAAAGCCTCGCAAGCCCAGAGCAAACTCAAGCAAATCGAGCGCATCAAGGAAGACATGGTCGTGGTGCCGGACAGCTCCGAGGCCACCATGGGATTTCACTTTCCGCAGCCGCAACGCAGCGGCCAGCGCGTCATCTCACTGGAAAAGATCAAGTTCGGTTACGGTGAAAAACTGATCTACGACGGCATTGATCTGGAAGTGGAACGCGACCAGCGCATCGTGCTCGTCGGGCCGAACGGCGCGGGCAAATCCACATTGTTAAAACTGCTCGCGCAGGTGCTCACGCCACAGGCGGGTGAACACAAACTCGGACACAACGCCAAGTACGGCTACTTTGCGCAGCATCGCGCGGCGATGCTGAATCCGAAGCACACGGTTTTCCAGGAGGCATGTGACACGCCGCAACGCATCACGGAGCAGGCCATCCGCACGGTGCTGGGGAGCTTCCTGTTCCGTGGGGATGACATCTACAAGCCGGTCAGCGTGCTGAGCGGCGGCGAAAAAAGCCGGCTGGCGCTGGTGAAGCTGCTGCTGGATCCGCCCAACCTGCTGCTGATGGACGAGCCGACGACGCACCTGGATTTGGCGAGCGTGGATGCGCTCATCGAGGCGTTGAAACAATACCAGGGAACACTGGTTTTCATCAGCCACGATGTGCATTTCATCCGCGCCCTGTCCACGCACGTGATCCGCGTGGAGGCGGGTGCGCTCCGGCATTTCACCGGCGGCTACCAGTATTATTTGGACAAGACCGCGCAGACGGCGCGCGCGGCGTTGACGAGTTCCAGTTTCGCCCCGGCGGCGAACAACAAGCCGGCGGTGCCGCAACTGGACCGCAAGGAACAGAAGCGGCTGGAAGCGGAGCAGCGGCAGGCGCGTTCCCGCAAGAAGCAGGAGATCCAAAAACGCACCGCCGCGCTGGAAAAAGAGATCGCCGATCTCGAGGCGAAGGAACGCGACTACGCGGCGGAACTGGAAAAGCCGGAGACCTACCATTCCGGCGGCCGGGCGACGCAGATCAACCGTGAGCTGATGATCGCCTCCGACCGGTTGGAGGCCGCCACCGCGGAATGGGAAAAAGCCGGGGCTGAGCTGGCAGCGCTTGAGGCGGAAGCGGCCGGTTAAGTTATCGTCGAACTTCACGAACGACCAGAATGGCGGGGGGTTCAACCTAACCAAAACCCCGACAAACCGGGTTATTTCAGGATTTCCCTTCGCAACCCGCCACCCTTAGCCCGGCGGATGGTGTTACACCCCAGTGTTTTGACACAAATGACATCACGCCTGGTGCTTCCCCGCAAATTTACGGAGATATAATGTCTCTGATAGCCTATGGACTGGTAGACTGCCTGTTGGTTCATTAAGCATTATTGAAAGACATTCCAAAAGATGAGATTCAGAAGATCCTTGGGCAATCGATTCGGAAACATCGTGAGCGGCTTGATTTGACCCAGGAGCAGTTGGCGGAAAAATCCCAGACCCACCGCACCTACCTTGCGGACATTGAACGCGGCGCGCGCAATCCTTCCATCGAAACCGTCCGGCGGCTGGCCCAGGCCCTGGGGGTTCCCATCAGTGCAATCTTTCAAACCGCCGAGCTATGAACCGCCCGGGCGTACCGGCTTCGCCGGGTTTTCCCAATCGTGATTGCCGGGCCACCCGGATTACAGAAAATGGAAAACTCGCCTGGTGCATCACCAAAGATGCGAGCCTGTGCCCCTACCGTTTGCTCAACGAGACAAAAAATATTTGCAGCCACCCGGATTGCGAAGCCATCGTCAAGTGGACCGAAGAGTACGAGGAGTGATTTTACCGCCGCGGCTGCGGCCGGACATCACCGCCCCGGCACAAAAGATTTTGCAGTTTGAACGGTTTGTGCCACAGTGACGTCGAATGAACGCCATGAAAAAACTACTTTTGATCGCAGCCATTGCCGTGACGGCCGGCCTCACGGTGCGCGCCGAAGACGCCAAAACCCCCACGCCGGACAAGCTGACCACCTGCCCGGTCTCCGGCGAAAAGCTGGATGGCGACATGGGCAAACCCATGGTCTTCACCTACAAAGACCAGGAAGTGAAGCTGTGCTGCAAGTCCTGCAAAAAAGATTTCGACAAGGATCCGGACAAGTACATGGCCAAGATCCGCGCGGCGGACAAGGCCGACAAAAATTGACAGGCCAAAGACAAAATCCGTCCGGCGGAAACCCGCCGGACGGACGATGAATATATTGTGAAGATTGCGCTGACCATCCTCTGCAGCCTGATGCTCCTCTGGAGCCAGGCGGTGGTCGCATCTGTACCGGCCACCAACCCGGTGGCGCAGGATTGCGGCTGCCACGGCAAGATGGCCTGCTGCAAGGCGGCCCCGGCCGCGCCTTCTGCGCCGGTTGACGCCACGGCTCCGGCCGTTTCACAGAATCAAATTTTGTCCCCAGTTCCGGCGACGGTGGTTTGGGTTTTGGCCGCCGCCGGGACACCATTTATTTCCCCGACCGTTTCTCCTTCCCTGGCCGCCGCGGATGCGCCGCTATTCGCGCGCATCTGCATCCGGCTCATCTGAACTCTCTCCGCTGACGCCCGTGGTGTGCCTTGCGCTGTTGCGTGAGGTCCACTTCCCGCTTTTCACCACGGCTTTCAGCTCCCAAAAACTGCGTCCGTTTGTTGCCACGCGTGGCGTGGTCCCGTTTGAAACCAAAAATTTGTCTGAATGATATTATGAAACTTAAAATCGCATTTTTGCTGTTCGTGGCCGCGTTGGTCGGAGTGGCCTGCCACAACGTGTCGCCGGTGGCCAAATCGTCCAAGCCCATCTATTACACCTGTCCGATGCATCCATCGGTCAAGGTGGCCCAGCCGGGCGACTGCCCCATTTGCGGAATGAAACTGACCCCGGCCTATGCGGAAACGGACAGCGGTTCCGCCGCGCCATGCGGTGCGTCCTGCTGCGCCATGACAGCGACGGCCACCAACAAACCCTGAATCCGGCATGAAAACCAAAATCATCCTGTTGCTGCTGGTCGCCGCCGGGGCGGGCGCGTTCTGGTATTTCAAAACGCATTCCGCCATGCCGGCCGGCGGTGCGGCGGTCGCTTCCGGGCGGAAGGTCCTTTATTACCAGAGCGCGATGCATCCGTGGATCAAGTCCGACAAGCCGGGCAAATGCCCCATCTGCGGCATGGACCTGGTGCCGGTCTATGAAGGGGATGCGGGCGCAACGGGCGATACAAACATGGTGGTGCTAAATGCGGACAGCGTCACGGCCGTCAACGTGAAGACGGAAGCCGTTTCCCGCCGGCCGCTGGTGCACACGCTGCACGTCATCGGGACCATCCAGAAAAATTCCGCGACGACGGCATGGTTCGTGTTCGACATCTACGAACGCGACCTGCCCTGGATCAAGCTCGACCAGACGCTGGAGGTCACCCTGCCCTCCGTGCCGGACCGGACGTACCAGGCGGAGATCAAATCGCACGGCACCGAGGCGTTTGCCGACCGCAAGCTGGATGAGATGAGCGACAGCACGAAAATCCGCGCGCGCATCACCGATGCGCCGGTGGAGGTGCCCGGTTTTGAAGGGCAGGCCTATTTTGACGGGCTGCACGCCGAGTCCCACATCCGGGCGGCGACGCCGGAGGTGCTGGCGGTGCCGCGCAGCGCGGTGATCTGGCGCGGCAGCGGACCGCTCGTGTATGTGGACAAGAAGGGCGGCGGCTATGAGGCGCGGCCGTTGAAACTCGGGCGCATCGGCGATGATTTTGCCGAGGTGCTTGGCGGGCTGACCGAGGGCGACAAGGTGGTCACCAACGGCGGCCTGTTGATCGACGCCGAGGCGCAGCTCACGAGCGGAAGATAATATTATGATCAACCGCATCATCGAATGGTCGTTGCGCAACCGCTTCCTGGTCATCTGCGGGGTCGCGCTGCTGGCCGTGCTCGGCGTGCGTGCGGTTTACCAGACGCCGGTGGACGCAATTCCCGACCTGAGCGAGAACCAGGTGGTGGTGTTCGCCGACTGGCCCGGCCGCAGCCCGCAGGAGGTGGAGGACCAGGTGACCTATCCGCTATCGGTGAACCTGCAAGGGCTGGCGGGGGTGAAAACCGTCCGGGCGAATTCCATGTTCGGCTTCTCGCTGGTGACGGTCATCTTTGACGACAAGATCGACAATTACTTTGCGCGTTCGCGCGTGCTGGAGCGGCTGAATTATCTCGGCAACACGCTGCCCGCGGGGGTGACGCCGCAGCTTGGGCCGGATGCGACCGGGCTCGGCTGGATCTACCAATATTATCTCGATGTGGACCCGAAAGCCTCGCCGGACGGCGGCTACGACCTTGGGCAATTGCGCTCCATCCAGGACTGGTTCGTGCGCTACCAATTGAACTCGGTGCATGGCGTGGCGGAGGTCGCGAGCGTGGGCGGTTTTGTGCGGCAATATCAGATCGAAGTCTCGTCGCTGCGGATGCGCGACCGCAACGTGACGTTGCAAACGGTCATGGACGCGGTGAAGCAGGGCAACTTGAACGTCGGCGGCAAGGTGATCGAGGAAAACGGGCTGGAGTTCGTGGTGCGCGGCATCGGCCTGGTCACCTCGGTGAAGGATCTGGAAAACATCGTGCTGCAGCAAAATAACGGAATGCCGGTCTTTCTGAAGGATGTGGCGACAGTGCAGGTCGGCGGTGATTTCCGGCGCGGGGCGCTGGACATCAACGGGCATGAGGCCGTCGGGGGCATCGTGGTGATGCGGACCGGCGAGAACGCGATGCAGGTCATCAGCGACGTGAAGGCGAAGATCGCGCAGATTTCGCCCAGCCTGCCGCCGGGCGTGAGCATCCGGTCCTTTTACGACCGCAGCGACCTGATTTCGCGCACGCTCGACACGCTCAAGCATGCGCTGACGGAGGAAATCATCTTGGTCACGCTGGTCATCATTATTTTTCTATTTCATTTCCGCAGCATCCTCATCGTGACGCTGCCGTTGCCGCTCTCGATTCTGTTCTCGTTCATCCTCATGCAGCACCTGGGCATCACGTCGAACATCATGTCGCTGTCGGGCATCGCCATCGCCATCGGCGTGCTGGTGGACGCGGGCATCGTGATGGCGGAAAACGCAGTGCGGCACTGCGAACAGGCGGAGCAGGCCAAGGGCGGGCGGTTAAGCCGGGCGGAGTCGTTTCAGGTGACGCTCGTGGCGGCACAACAGGTCGGGCGGCCGATCTTTTTCGCGATGGTCATCATCATCCTGGCGTTCGTCCCGGTGTTCGCGCTGGGCGGACAGGAAGGCAAGCTGTTCCATCCGCTCGCCTTCACCAAGACGTTTGCGATGTTGGGCTCGACCATTCTCGCGATCACGCTGGTGCCGGCGTTGTGCGCGACATTCATCCGCGGGCCGTTCCATGCGGAGAACGCGAATCCGCTGATGAAGCTGCTGCTGGCGATCTACAACCCGGTTTTGGACCTGGCGTTGCGCTTCCGGAAAACGGTGGTGGGCCTGGCGCTGCTGCTGGTCATCGCGGCGCTGGTGCTGGCGTTCGGCGTGCCGCGGGTGCTGGTGGAAAAGATTGCGGCGCACGATCCGCAACTGGCGGCGAAGCTGCCGCACGGCATGGGCAGCGAATTCATGCCGACGTTGAACGAGGGCAGCCTGCTGTTCATGCCGGTGCTGCTGCCGAGCACCTCGATCACGGAAGTGAAGCGCATCATGGCGTGGCAGGATGCGACCATCCGGCAGACGCCGGAGGTGGAATCCGTGGGCGGCAAGCTGGGCCGCTCGGAGACGGCGACAGACCCGGCACCGGTCGAGATGATCGAGACAACCATCATGCTCAAACCGGAATCGCAATGGCGTGCGGGCATGACGAAGGACAAGCTCATCACCGAGCTGGAGGATAAATTGTCAAAGATGCCGGGCTACATCCCGGGATTCTTGCAACCGATCGAAAACCGGATTTTGATGATCAGCACGGGCATCCGGGCGCAGGTGGGTATCAAGATTTTGGGCGACAATCTGGACGCGTTGCAAAAAGAGGCGTTCGAGGTCGAGCGCGTTGTGCGGCAGGTGCCGGGAGCGGTGGGCGTGGCGGCGTCGCGCGTGCAGGGCAAGCCCTACCTCGACATCGAGGTGGACCGTTTGAAGATGTCGCATCATGGCTTGCGCGTGCAGGATGTGCTCGATCTGGTCGAGTCCGGCATCGGCGGCGTGAATGTGTCCACGGCAATCCAAGGACGGGAACGCTGGCCGATCCAGGTGCGTGTGCAACGCAGCGAGCGCGATGACATCGAGCGCATCGGCGACCTGCCGGTGGCGTTGGGCGACGGGAAATTCATCCCGCTGGGACAGGTGGCGACCATCCGGCGCGAGGTCGGGCCCAGCGAAATCGCCAGCGAGAACGGGCGGCTGCGGGTTTTTGTGCAGGCGAACGTGCAGGGCCGCGACCTCGCGGGCTTTGTGCAGGAGACCCAGGCGCGCATCGCGAAGGAGATTTCGTTGCCGCCGGGCATGACCATTGAGTGGAGCGGGCAGTATGAGAACCAAATCCACGCGCAGAACACGCTGCGGCTGATCGTGCCGGCGGCGTTGTTCGTGATCTTTGTTTTGCTGTACTTCATCTATGGCAATTTCAAAGAGGCGGCGAATGTCATCCTCGCCGTGCCGTTCGCGCTGACGGGCGGCGTGCTGTTGCAATGGTGGCTGGGGTACAACTTCAGCGTGGCGGTATGGGTGGGATACATCGCGCTGTTCGGGACGGCGATCCAGACCGGCGTGGTGATGGTGGTTTACCTGGACGAGGCGGTGAAAAAGAAAATGGCGGAGCGCGGCGGGAATTTTGGCCGGACCGACCTGATCCGGGCGGTCAAGGACGGCGCGCGCCTGCGGTTGCGGCCGAAGGTGATGACGGTGGCGACGATCGTGGCCGGGCTGCTGCCCATCCTGTGGAGCACGCGCACCGGGGCGGAAGTGATGAAGCCGATTGCGGCACCGGTGATCGGTGGCATGCTGAGCAGCCTGGTGGGCATCCTGATCGTGACGCCGGTGATTTTTTGCTGGCTGCGCGAGCGGGAGCTGAAGAAGCCGGCGGGGCCGGTCACGGATGCGACGTGACCGTGTTTGGTGCGGTTTTGATTCAAATGGTGGCGAAAAAATGATTTCATCCGGCGAGTGAACGAAAGTCTTACCGTTTTGACGGCCGTGTTGCCGGTGTTCGGCATCATGGTGATCGGCCTGTGGCTGCGGCGGCGTGACTGGCTGACCGCGGACGCGGACCAGAGCCTGATGCGGGTGACCGTCAACCTGCTGCTGCCCTCGCTCATCTTTGATTCCGTGCTGGGGAACGCGGCGTTGCGGCGGCCGGAAAATCTGCTGCTCCCTCCGCTCCTGGGCTTCGGCATGATGGCGTTGGGCGTGGGCGTGGCCTATCTGTTCGCGCCGCTGACCGGGCTGACCCAGCCGCGGGAACGGCGGACGTTTGCGTTTCTGGCCGGACTGCAAAATTATGCCTACCTGACGATTCCGCTCTGCATCACGCTGTTCGACGCGGGCACGACCGGCGTGCTGTTTGTGCATAACGTCGGCACGGAGATCGCGATGTGGACGCTGGGAGTGGCGGTTGTGTCCGGCGGCGGTTTGGCGTCCAACTGGAAAAAGTTTTTGAATGCGCCGCTCGCGGCGCTGCTGCTGGCGCTGGGTTTGAATTTTCTCGGACAACATTTCACGCCGCCGGGGCCGGTATTGTTCGCGGGGAAAATGATCCTGACCGTCATCCACTGGTTCGGGCAGAGCGCGATACCGATGGCGCTGCTGCTCATCGGCGCGATCGTGGCGGATCATCTGGGCGAGGCGCGCGGCGGACGCGCCGGACGGGTGGTGGCCGTGGCCGCCTTGGTGCGGCTGGGTTTGCTGCCAATACTGTTCCTGCTGCTGGCAAAATTTCTGCCGTGCTCCATCGAGTTGAAACGCGTCCTGGTGTTGCAGGGTGCGATGCCGTCGGCGGTGCTGCCGATCGTGATTGCGAAGCATTTCGGCGGGGATGCGCGGACCGCGATACAGGTGGCTTTGGGAACTTCGCTGCTGGGTCTGGTCACCATTCCGTTGTGGATAAGGTTCGGGGAATATTTTGCGGGTTTGTTGCCCGCTTCATAGTACGCGGTACGGCAATCTGCGATGGCGGGATGGCATGACAATGCGCCGCCAATAAATTGCAACCCTGCGACAGCGCGGCGGTTCGTGATTACTTATCTTTGCGGCATGAAAAAATTGATGGTGTATGGTTTAGTGTCCGCCCTGACGGTGTTTGCGAGCGCCAGTGTGCGGGCGGGTGAAGAAACGGCACTGAACACGCGCTATGGTTTGTTCAACGGGCTGGACCACCGCAGCAGCTACGGGCAGGGCGTTTTTCCGGAACCTTTTCTCGTGGACGACTCCGATCAGGAAACGCGCGAGCTGCGTTTCGACTGGCTGCATACGGCCAACGGCGCCGACCACAGTGACAACGCCAAGGCGGAAATCGAATACGGCTTTGGCCTGCTGACGCTGGAACTGGAAGTGCCTTATGAGCGCGATGTGGCGGATGGCATGACCGTTTCCGGTTTGGCAAACATCGATGTGGGCGCGCGGTATCCGTTCTTCCAGCTTGTCTCCAAGCGGGGCCTCGTGGACACGACGTTCGGCACGGCGATGGAGATCGGCATCCCCACGACCTCGGCGGTGAGCCATGACGCGGAGTTCGTGCCGAAAATTTTCAATGACACGCGGATCGGCGATTTCACGGTGCAATCCGTGGCCGGTTATTCGATCTTGGCGGGACCGGATGAGGACGGCGGCCTGGACACGTTTGAATACGGCTTCACGCTCGGCTATGCCATTCCACACAAGGCGATGCCGCTGCCGGGCATCGACCGGCTGATCCCGATCCTGGAGCTGTCCGGCGAAACGGCGTTGAACCACGACAGCCGCGGCCAAAACAGTCTGACGGGCGGCGTGGGCCTCCGTGCGAACCTCAAGACGATCGGCCGGGTGCAGGCGCGCCCGGGCATCCTGTTCGTTTTTCCGGTGGACAACGGCGCCCACGCGGAAACACACTGGGGCATCATGACCAGCTTCGTGTTCGAATTTTGAAATGCACGTAACCCGCCGCACTTTCCTGGTTTTGAGCGCGGTGTTTGCCGCCGGGTGCGTTGCGCCCGGCGGCAATTTTTCCAGCGGCAGCCGCACCATCAACGCGGGGCCGGCGAGCCTGTATCTCAATGACGGCGTTTATACACGCTTCCGGGATCTTGGGGTCTTCATCGTGCGGCGCGGCGCGGAGTTATTTGCCGTTTCGGCGGTTTGCACGCACCGGAACTGCAAGCTGAATGCCGAGCCGGACAAGACTTTTTACTGCCCTTGCCACGACTCAACGTTTGATGCGAACGGGAAGGTGACCCAGGGTCCGGCGCGGCGTAATCTGCCAGTGTACGCCACCACGATAGATGAAAAGGGCAACCTGCTGGTGACGGTCTCCGGCACTTGAGATCAGCCGTTTTTCTGGGCGGGCGTCTTCAACGGATACAGCCCCGGGCAGCAACCGAAGGTTTCGTGAAACGCGGCGCTGAAATGGCTCAGGCTGCTGTAGCCGACCTCGAGCGCGGCCTCGGTGACGTTGTGCTCGCCCGACTTGAGCAGTTCCGCGGCGCGTTCCATGCGCAACTGGCGGAGATGCTGCGTGATGGTGTGGCCGGTCTGCGCGGAAAAAATGCGGCTCAGATAAAAATGGCTGCAGCCGATTTTTTTCCCCAGCTCTTCCAATGACGGTGGTTCGGCAAGATTTTGTTTCAGCAGGAAGATGACCTGTTCCACGCGCTCCTGAGCGACACGCTGCTGGCGGGTACAGAACATCTCTTTTTCCGGGGGCGGCTGAAGGAGGAAGGTGACGGCGAGCTCCAGCGCCTTGCATTGATACCAGAGCGGCTGTGCGGATGCGTACACGGGCGGCTGCCGCAGGGTGGCGATGAGCTGCTGTTGCGCGGTGTTAAGGCGCACGGTGGAGCTGGCGACCTGTTCGCACGGAGAGTTTTCGATGGCCGCCTTGGCGATGGGATGCAGCACGCCCTCCATGCCCGCGAGATGTTTGGCGAGGAACGGGCAGGAAAATTCCACCGTCAGAAACTGGTGCTGTTCGTTAATCGCGCGCCAGGCATTCAGCGGCGCGGCCTTGCGGTGGTAAAATGCCGCGGTGCCGGGCGTGAGCTCCGTGCGGCCGTCCCTCCCCTCCACAAACCCATGGCCGTCGAGGTTCAGGCACAGCTCGACGCAGCCGGGGTGGAAGCTGGCGCCCCAATCGAATTCGCGCTTCGCAAAAAAATCGTGCCACTCAAAACTGTAGCCCGCGCCGTGAAAACTGCCGAAGAGCGGCTGCCAGCCCTTGCCGACGTCACGCCAGGCATCGGCCTCGGTGAACGGGGCGGGGCCGCGCCGGGGAGTTTGCGTTGGGGAACTGGCGTTCAAATGAGGCGCGCGTGAAAATTATTTCCCATCCAGCTTCTTTTCCCAGGCGGCGAACCGTTTGAGCAGGTCCGGCAGCCGCTGGATGGCGATCATCTGCCGCTTGCTTTCCCGGTCCGGCTGCGCGGGTGCACCCAGAACTTTTACGCCGTCCGGAATGTCTGACATCACGCCGGCAGCCGCCCCGATGGTGACTTGGTTACCGATCTTGAGATGGCCGGCCAGGCCCGCCTGGCCGGCGACTACCACGTAGTTGCCAAGCCGGGTGCTGCCGGAAATGCCCACCTGGCTGATGAGCAGGCAATGTTCGCCGGTCTGCACGTTGTGCGCGACCTGTACGAGGTTGTCGATCTTGGTGCCGCGCCCGATGACGGTGGCGCCGAGCGCGCCGCGGTCCACGCAGGAGTTCGCGCCGATCTCCACGTCGTCGCTGATGACAACATGGCCGACCTGCGGCACCTTGCGGTGGAAGCCGGAATCAAAAACGTAACCAAAGCCGTCCGCGCCGATGACCGTGCTGGAATGGATGCGCACGCGCTGGCCGATCTGCGTGCGGGGATAAAGCGTGACGTTGGGAAAGAGACGGGACTCGTCACCGATGACCGAATCATCGCCGACATGATCGCCGGCGAGCAGCGCGACCTTGGCGCCGATCTTCACGCGTTCGCCGATGGTGCAGTGCGGACCGATGTGCGCCGAGGGGTCGACCTGGGCGGACTTGGCGACGACGGCGGTGGGGTGGATGCCGGCGGCGAACTCCGGTTCCGGGAAAAAGATGGTAACGGCCTTGGCGAAGGCCACGCGGGTATTCGCCACGCGGATGATGACCTTGGTGGCCGACGTAAACTCCTTGCCTGCAATGACCGCCGTGGCGGCGCTGGCCTCGGCGGCGGTGAAATAAGCCGCGCTGTCCGCGAACGTCAGGTCGCCGGGCCGGGCCTGGTCAGCGCCAGCAAGGCCGGTGAGCCGGGCATTGGGGTCGCCGAGCACCTCGCCGCCAAGCTGTTGTGCGATTTCTGCTGTGGTAAGAGTCATTGGATTGACTTGCCTGTTGCGGCTTACTATAAAGCCGAAAGCATCCAGTTCAACCTCTACTTTTATGGCCAAAACTTTTCGCGTCGGGCTGATCGGCTACAAGTTCATGGGACGCGCGCACTCCAATGCGTGGCGGCAGGCGCCGAAGTTTTTTGACCTCCGGGCGAACATCGAGATGCACACGATCTGCGGCCGTGACGCCGCCGGGGTGAACGCCGCGCGGGCGAAACTGGGCTGGCAGTTTGCGACCACGGACTGGCGGGATATCGTAGAATCCCCGTTGATCGACATCGTGGACATCGGCACGCCGACCTTCACGCACGCGGAGATAGCCATCGCCGCGCTCAAGAACGGCAAGCATGTGTTGTGTGAAAAGGCCATGGCGCGCGACCTGAAGGAATGCGAGGCGATGTTCGCCGCCGCGAAGAAATCGAAGCGTGTCCACATGGTGTGCCACAACTACCGGCGCATCCCGGCCATCGCGCTGGCAAAGCGGATGATGGAAGAGGGCGCGCTGGGGCGGATCCATCATTTTCGCGCCCGCTACGCGCAGGACCGACTGGCGGACCCGGAATTTCCGGTGGACTGGCGCTTGCAAAAGGAGACCAGCGGCAGCGGGGTGCATAGCGACATCAATTCGCACATCATCGATTTGGCGCGTTATCTCGTAGGCGAATTCACTTCCGTCTCCGGCCTGGTGCACACGTTTGTGCCAGAACGGCCGCGCGCGGACATGCTGGCCAAGGGCAAACGCCAACTCGGGAAGGTCACGGCGCCGGACTCGGCGGCGTTTCTCGGCTGGATGGAGGGCGGCGTGATGGCGAACTTGGAAGCCACGCGGTATGCCCCCGGCCGCCGCAACCACATCGAGATCGAGATCAACGGCAGCAAGGGGTCCATCTACTTCGACTTCGAGGATATGAACCGGCTGAAGTATTACAACGCCGACGATCCGAAAGACCGGCAGGGTTTCCGTGACATCATCGTGTCGCAGCGCGACGGCATCCAGCCGTATGTGGCGAACTGGTGGCCGCCGGGCCATGGCATCGGGTACGAACACACGTTTGTGCACACGGTGGCGGACTTTGTGAACGCCTGTGCGGATGGCAAGCCGGTGCATCCGACGTTTGAGGACGGGTTGAAAAACCAGCGCGTGCTGACGGCGGTGGAGGAATCTTCGGCGAAGGGAAAATGGGTGAAGTTGTAGGGGGAGACGCATTTTGTCGTGCGCCATTGAATGGTGAGACGACCGCCCTCATCCCAGCCCTCTCCCCAAGCCGGAACGATTCAGTTGAATGTCGATTTTCATGAGTTGGCGGCGGCTTAGATTTTGGACCATTCAACTGCATTGCAGTTGAGCGGTGGCAGCGTAGAGTTAAGTTTTTCAATGATTTGGAGCCACCAACTTCGTTC
>DATHQS010000366.1:0-10061 GCA_035482455.1 Candidatus Acidiferrales bacterium
CGTTCAGGCCGCCCTCGCCGGTTGCGCCGGCGATGACATATACCCAGAACCGGCACGCTCCCATGATCCAGGGCGACTCCGTGAAAAATTTATGCGTGAAATCGTAGAGCAGAATTGTCAACGCCAGCAGCACGGCACAGAAGGCGGCCAGTTTTCCGCAGAACAGCAGCAGCAAGATGCCAACCGCGAGTTGGGCGAACCCAAGCTGCCAGACTTTTCCCGCGGAGATTTTGCCGGAAGGGATGGGCCGCTCGGAGCGGCGTTGGCGGTCAAACTCCTCGTCGAAGGCGTCGTTTAAGAACATCCCGCCGGTGTACAGGATGCTCATGCCGAGCAGCAGGAAGGGGAGCTTCCAATAATTGCCGCCGCCGCCGAGCCACCAGCCCGCGAGGCAGTTCGACCAGACCGTCGGCAAATTCGACATCCGCCCGAGGACGAGCAGGGTGCGGAATTGCGGCGACAGATTCATGGCGGGCCGAAGGAAACCAAAAAAATTAGCAGCTGGCGAGCCCGCGTTTGCCAAGTTCCCCGAGGGTCCACTGATATTCCTGCGCCAGCTGGTCCACGACGCTCTGCGATTTCAACTCCGGCGGCAGCACTTCCCAGGTGTAGGTTTCCATCTCGAGATGGGAGCAGATCTGCGGGTTCAATTGCAAAATGTCCAAAATGCCGAGCAGATGGTCGTTGGTGTTCTCGAACGGCGCGGCGGCAGGCGCGTGCAGCGGAACATGAAAGTGGATGCGCCACTCCTCGGCCGGGACATCGGCGGCCAGTGCATCGGGCAGGTCGCGGAAGATGGAACGGTTGCCGGCGGCGTCACGGGCGCAAACCTGATGCAGATAGACATCGTCGGAAAATTTTTTTAATTCGGCGCGGGCCGCCGGCGTGGGCGGCACCTTGAGCGCGGAACTCAGGTGGATTTTGCTGATCTTGATGCCGTGATGGACGAGGCAGGGCAGGGCGTTCAATGGCTCCTCAAATTCCACGGCGAAGTGGCAGGTGTCATAGTTCACGCCGAGATGCTCGGCGAGCCGTTCGTCGTGGGGATGCTCGGCGCGGAGCTGGTCGAAGAGATGGATCGTCTCCGCGCTGCTCTCCAGGAGGCAGAGCGGTTCGGGCTCGAGGCCGAGGTGCAGCTTGCGCCCGGTTTTCTGGCTGAGGCGCGCGATGTGCTCGACACTGCGCCAGAGGTTTTGGCGGATGGCTTTGAGTGATTCCAAGGAAGGATGAAATTCCTTGAACGAGCCGGGCAGGGTGCTGACGCTGCCCTCCATATCGCCCGGCAACAGCTCCGACAGCAGGTTGAACAGCAGGTTGGTGTACGCCAGGCGCTCCGGTGAAGACCAGTCCGGGCGGTAGACCTGCTCCTTGACCCGGGTGCCATGGAACTGGCCGTAGGGAAAACCGTTGATGGTGAAAACGTAACACGAGTTTTTATCCAGCCAGCGGCGGAACTCCAGCATCAGGTCGCGCTCGCTCAATTCGACCGCCGCCAGTTCGCTCAGGCGCAGGCCGATGGCGAACGGTTTGCCGGCGCAGACCTTTTCCCGCACGGCCAGCGCGTGGGTTTGGAGGGATTTGAATGTTTCAGCCCACGTTTCGCCCCGGTGGATGTTCGTGCAATAGGCGAGATGCAGGCCGTGGTTCAATTTCATTTGAGAAGGCAAAGTTGCGCGGAATCAGGCGTTTGGCAAGGGGTAAAGATGCTGCCGCCCCCGGACAAGCGGCGCCGGCCCGGCGGGATGGGTTCAATTCGTCATGCTTTCCGCTTGCGTTTTGGCACGTCCGCGGAAAAAATGATTGTTCAACATATGCCCATCGAAACCACGACAACCCAGGACGTACCCGCAGAAATCATTTTTAAACTCTGGCCCTGGTTGGAGCAGAACCGGAACAAGCTCATTGGCGTGGCGGTCGCCATCTTCGTGGCGATCAGCGTCTATTACTTCATGGCCTCGCAACGGGAGGAGAATGAACGGGCGGCCGGCGCGGCGTTGACGCAGCTCATGTTGAACCCGCCGGCGGGCATGAGCGTGGCGGATGCCCTGACGCAACTGGCCACCAAATATTCCGGCACGGTGGCGGCGCAACGCGCGCAGCTGCAGGCGGCCGCGACGCAGTTCGGCGCCGGGAAATACGCCGACGCGCAGGCGATGTTCGAGAAATTTGTGAACGACAACAACGGCAGCTCGCTGGCATCAACGGCGCAGCTCGGCATCGGAGCCAGCCTGGAAGCCCAGGGGAAATCCGACCTGGCGGCCGCGGCCTACCAAAGGGTGGTGTCGATATATGCCAACACCCCGTCCTACCTTCCGGCGTTGTGCGGACAGGGCCGGATCGCGGAGGCGCAGGGCAAATTTAAGGAGGCCTTGGACCGTTATGAAACCGCCTACCGCGCCAGCAATGGCAGCGGCACCCTGGCGCAAGAGGCCATGATGCGCGCAACAGAATTGCAGCCCAAAGTGGCCGCCATGACGCCCAAGCCGGTCACGTCGGCTGCGCCGCCGACCATGCCCGCCGTGACGCCCGCACCCGCCACCGCTCCTGCTGCCAAATGAAGCTCTCCATCATCGGCACCGGTTACGTCGGTCTGGTGACCGGCACCTGTTTTGCGGAAGTCGGCCACCACGTGATCTGCGTGGATAACGACGCGAACAAGGTGAAGATGCTCCAGGCGGGCGGGATACCCATCTACGAACCCGGCCTGGAAGAACTCGTCAAAAAGAACGTCGCCGCCGGCCGCTTGAAGTTCACGAACAGCACGGCCGAAGGCGTGCAGAACTCGGACGTCATTTTCATCGCCGTGCCCACGCCGCCGCAGCCGGACGGCTCGGTGGACCTGAGCTACATCGAGCGCGTGGCGCGGGACATCGCCGCCGCGATGACGAGCTACAAGATCGTGGTGGACAAGAGCACGGTGCCGGTGAAGACCGGCGAGAAGGTGACGGAGACCATCAAGCGCTATTGCACGGCCAAGGTGGAGTTCGACGTGGTGAGCAACCCGGAATTTCTGCGCGAAGGCTTTGCGGTGGGTGATCTGATGAACCCGGACCGCGTGGTCGTGGGCGTGAGTTCGCCGCGGCCCGCCGCCGCGATGAAGGAGATCTACGCGCCGTTCAAGGCGCCGATCATCATCACGGACATCAATTCGGCGGAACTCATCAAGCACGCGGCGAATTCGTTCCTCGCGCTGAAGATTTCGTACATTAACGCCATCGCGAACGTCTGCGAGGCCGCCGGGGCGAACGTCCAGGAAGTGGCGCACGGCATCGGTCTGGATGAACGCATCGGCCGCCGTTTTCTCAACGCTGGCATCGGTTTTGGCGGCAGTTGTTTTCCGAAGGACCTCAGCGCGTTCATCAAGATCTCGGAGCAGGTGGGTTATGAATTTCGTTTGCTGAAGGAAGTGCAGCGCATCAACTCGGACCAGATGGACCGCTTTGTGAAGAAGATCACGGACACGCTGTGGGTCTTGAAGGACAAGAAAATCGGCGTGCTCGGCCTGGCGTTCAAGCAGAACACGGACGACGTGCGCTCCTCGCCGGCGATCGACCTGTGCCAGCGCCTGCTCAAGGACGGCGCATCCCTGCGCGTGCATGACCCGAAGGCGATGGACAAGGCGAAATCATTGCTGCCGAACGTGACTTACGTGGAGGACATGAACGACGTGGCCCAAGGCTGCGATGCGATCGTGGTCGCGACAGAATGGGACGAGTTCAAGCAGCTGGACCTCGCGCGGGCGAAGGCCGCGCTGACGCATCCCATCATGTTCGACGGGCGCAACCTGTTCGACCCGGCCGAGATGGCGAAGCAGGGATGGACGTACAAGAGCGTCGGGCGTTAGTGGTCAGTTTTGAATGTTTAATTTTTAGTTGAGATGAGCAACCCGCCTTCTGATTCAACTGAAAATTCAAAACTAAAAACTAAAAACTGCATCGAGGTCTCGGCGGCGCTCATCTTTCACGGCGGCAAACTTCTCATCACGCAGCGGCATGCGGGGTCGCATCTGGGCGGGCTGTGGGAATTTCCGGGCGGCAAACGCGAGGCCGGTGAGACCTTTGAGGAATGCCTGGTGCGCGAAATCCGCGAGGAATTGGGCGTGGCGATTGCCGTGGGCGAACTGTTTGAAGAAGTGCGGCATGACTATCCCGAAAAATCCGTCCACCTGAAATTCTTCCTGTGCACGTTGCTGGCCGGCGAACCGCAGGCGCTGGATTGCGCGGCGGTGAAGTGGGTGGACAAGGCGGGATTGGGTGACCACGATTTTCCGGCGGCGGATGCACGGTTGCTGGAGATGTTAGGGGCGAAGGAGTGGTGACTCTCACGCAGAGGGCGCGAAGGACGCGAAGGAGCGGGGCAATGACTAAGCGCTAATGTCTAATGACGAAGGCAGGTGTCAAAGCTCCAAGTGTCCAACATCCAAGCTCCAGAGAAACTTCAATAATCAATGTCGCGCTTACAATGAACGGTTCGTGTTATATTGTGCCTCCGTTTTTTATTGTGATCCATATCCGGTTGGCTGAAGGCGGAACTTCGCCGGGAATATACGTTATGTGCAAGGTGTAATGTTTGGCCGGATCGAAATAGAAAGTATTCTTTTCAGAACAGGGTTCTTCATGAACCCAGAGCCCAAACTCCCCACCTTCACTGGTTTGCATCCAGGACCAGATCGTATTTTTATCGTTGAAAGGGATCGTCAGTGATTTAACGATCGCGCCAGTATCGTCCAAGATTTCAAATGACAAGTTTGAGGTGGTCTTTTGCTTGATCTGGTCAAGGTCCATTGACCAGTCACCCAAGAAGCTTACGTTGATCATCGATACTTCTTTGTCACTGTTTTTTGGCACGTTCTTCAAGTTATAAGATTGTTCGTACGGCTTGGCCGGGTCAAAAGCGGGGAGGACTATGCGAAAGCCAGGACTCCAAAAAAACGGAGGTGAGCCGACTGAAACGTCGGTTATGACGCCGTCACCCGCGTAGGAGCGTACCTGGCTGCGAAGCGCTCCAGTGTGGTAAACACATCCCGTCAGCAATAAAGTGGAACACAAAAGACATATGGTGGTTTTCATTTGAATGCGCCGAGCATATCGGGTTTCAGGTGAAAACCATCAATTGATAATTTGTTTCACGGCATCGTTGTGTTCGATGCGGATGAGGGGTGCCTGACGGCTGGCATGTAGTCAGCGGCCGGCTTCTTGTTTCTTTTTCTGCCGTGTCGCCATGTAATCCGCCCAGAGGAGAAAGAGGCTGCCAACCAGGAACTGGCCGAAAATGGTCCACGGATTTTGCGCCGTAGAAAAGGACGGATGCGCCGTCGAATACCGGATCTCGAAGGTGGTGCCGTTGGTGTAGGGCGGGCCTTCCAGTGGATGATCGGGCCCACCCGTGCCGGTGTAAGCGTGGCCGGCAATCTCGTAGCGGTAATACAGGGTGCTCCGTCCCCGGCCGTTGGACTGGATGTCCGTGACCGTTGCGGTGGTGCGGGCTTCGTGCAGGATGATTTCGATGTTCCTGAAGCCGCCAAGCAACAAGATAAACATCGCCCAGCAGGGGATGGCCACGCCGGCATAGAAGTGTCGCTGGGACACCCACCGTTTTAGCATGGCGCGAACCTGGTCCACCCCGCTTATTGCTCGGCGACGTCGCCGGATTCCATTTTGGGGGCGATGAGGGCGATGATGCCGTTAAGCACCTGCCACGCGCCATACAGGCCGACCATGATCAAGATGCCCATGAGCTTGATCGGAATGATGCCGATGTGTGCAAAACAGAGGTAGCCGATGACGGGGACGCACATGAGGCCGCTGCCGGTGATGATTTTGCGCACGCCAGTCTTGCGCACGGTGACCAGGCGTTCCTTGAACATTTCGCCGACCATGTCCTTGGCTTCCTGCGCGGTGAAGCGCTGGACCATCAGATACTTGATGACTTCGTCCTCCGCATCGCCCCAGGAAACCTTGGCGCGGGCCTCGGCCTGGGCCTGTTCGCGGCTGACGATGCCAAGTTCGCGGTCGCTGACGGCAATCTTGTGCGGTTCGGTCGCCGGGGCGGCTTCCGCGGATTTATTTATCTTCAAGCCCATGCCGACGGGGGCGATGGGCGGCGGTGGCGGGGCGGCCGGGGCGATGGTGGGCGGAGCGGCGTGAGGTTGGGGCGGGGGAATGGGGATGATGGTTTCCGGCGCGGGTTTGGGTTTTGGCGGCGGGATATGGATGATGGGCTCGACGGGCGGCGGGGGACCGAGTTTTTGGGCGATGACGTGGTCAGCGGCGGGGGTGCCGTCGGCACCGCAACAGGGACAGGCGACCGTGGTGCCCATCCGTCCGTTTACCGGTTCCACATCAAACGCGTAGTGCTGGCCGCAGTCACATTCGATTTTAACGGCAATCATAGTCCTTCTGAGAGTTGGGTTTGCCCGAGTTTCTTGCTGACGCGCCTACTACAACTCGGGCGGGGTTTGATTGCAAGCCAAAAACGGATGGGCGGGGCTCCGGGCGTCGCTTCGCGGCTTAAAAAATCGTGGCGACAAGGTTTGGGGAAGGCGGTAGAGTTGAGGCAGGAATGAAAGATTTCGGAAAATTATTTCAGCTTTGGGTATGCTCACTCGTTAGATTTGCAATTTTGTTCGCGATCACACTCCCTCTGTCTCTGACTGCACAGGGAACTTTGAATGCATTGACCTACATTCCTCCAAGTGGAGGGGTTTTTGGACCAGGAGGGCTTCGAAGCTACGTAGTGGGTGGTGTTGGTTGGTCTTTTGTCCCGACGACTGATTTGTCGGTTGCCGCTATTTATGCTTACAATGGGACTCAAGTTAGCTTTTGGCAGGGTGCAAGCCAGATTATTACAAATTTCGATTACACGAGTTCGTCTGGGAGTTTTCAGCCTGTAACATCTTTACTTTTATCCGCAGGGCAAACTTATTTTGTATCTGCCCAAAATTCCGACTTAAGCTCGAGCTTGAATGTTGTCGTGTATTCAAGCCAGGGACAATCTGGATTGGCCACTTTTACCAACTCTCCATATATCACACAGTTCGCAGGCTATCAGTTTTCACAGAGTGGCCAATGGTCACCAAATCCAGCTGGTGATAATTCGAATTTCTTTTACCTCGGCCCTAATTTCGAATTTCAGGCCGTGCCAGAGCCAACAAGTTATGCACTTTTGCTTTTAGCCATCGGACTTTGGTGTTTTGGTCGATGTGCATTTAGAATTTTCCTACATGATCGCAAAATTTTCAGACCAATTTGAATTCGAACGCGTGCTGTGGCAGCAAAATGTTGCGCGCGTGGCGGGGGTGGATGAGGCGGGGCGCGGGCCGTTGGCGGGGCCGGTGGTGGCGGCGGCGGCCATCTTGCCGTCGCGTTGGGCGCAGGCCGGGTTGCCGCCGGAACTGGCGGGCTTGAATGATTCCAAGCAGCTCACGGAGGTGCAGCGGGAACAGTTTTTTGAGTTTTTGACGGCGTGCGCGGAGATCGAATTTGGCATCGCGCTGGTGGAGGCGGGGGTGATTGATGCGATCAATATCCTGCAGGCGACGCACCGGGCGATGAACGAGGCGCTGGCGCAGTTGCAGCCGCTGCCGCCGCACGCGCTGGTGGACGGACGGCCGGTGAAGACCTTGCGGGTGCCGCAGACGGCCATCGTGAAGGGCGATGCGCGGAGTTATTCCATCGCGGCGGCAAGCGTGCTGGCCAAGGTGACGCGCGACCGGCTGATGCTAAAGTATCACGCGCAGTGGCCCGAGTACGCATTCGCGGAGCACAAGGGCTACGGCACCGCAAAGCACCTGGCGGCGATCGCCAAGCACGGGGCGTGTCCGATCCACCGGATGACATTTGCGCCGCTTAAACCGGCAGAGGCAAATCTGTGGCCGGAGAAATGAATCTTCTGGAAAAAATAAAGGCTAAGTTCGCCGGCAAGGCGAAGCCGGAGCATTTGCGACGGGGCGACCTGGGGGAACGGGCGGCGGAGAAATTTTTGAAGGGGCAGGGGTTGAAGTTTCTGGCGCGGAATTTCCGCTCGGCGCGCGGGGAGATCGATTTGATTTTCCGGGAGGCGGATTGCCTGGTGTTCGTGGAGGTGAAGACGCGGTCGGCGGAGGAATGGAGCCGGCCGGCGGACGCGGTGGATGCGCGGAAGAAGCGGCTGCTATCCCAGACGGCGCTGGATTACCTGAAGCTGCTGAACAATCCGCAGGTGAAATTCCGGTTCGACATCGTGGAGGTGCTGCTGCACGACGGCGCGGTGCGGGAGTTGCGGTATCTGCCGAACACGTTTCCGCTGAGCAGGCCATACCGGTATGCGTGAAAAAGTGTGCGGGCGGGCGTGACATATTGCGGGCGGCATTGTCTAATCGGAAGTGAAAGCACTTATGAATCCGCCAGTTACCGGCCAAAGCCCCGAAGTTACGGAGCCAAGCGCATGGGCGGGGTCGGGTTTTGGCAGCCTTTATGACGAGCACAGCCGGGCGATCTATTATCTGGCGCTGCGTTTTTTCGGGGATGAGCAAAAAGCGGAAGACGCCACGCATGACGTCTTTCTGAAAGCCTTCCAGCGGATGGACCAGTTCCGCCACGAGTCCTCGGTGCGCACCTGGCTGTACCGGATAGCGATCAATCATTGCCAGAACCTGGCCCAGTCCTGGCACAGCCGGAACGTCCATGCGACCGCGGACGATTCCATCTGGGAAAATTCCGCGGCGAAAACCGATTCACCCCTGCGCGTCCTCGAAACGAAGGAACTGGGCCAGCGCATCCAAACCACGCTGGACAGCCTGCCGGAAGAATACCGCCTGCTGCTGCTGCTGGTGGCGGACGAGGAACTGAGCTATGAGGAGATCGCCGCGCTCGTGGGGCAGTCCGCCGACGCGGTGCGCGGGAAATTGCACCGGGCCCGGAAAGCCTTTGCCGCGCGTTTCGGAACCAACGCCTAAACCCCATGAAACATCAAACCAAACTTTCGCAGGAACAACAGCACGCCGAGGCGCACCAGACCCGGCAGCAGGCCGGGCAGGAATTTGCCGGCGCGGATGAGCTGCTGCGCTTTGACGCCGCGCAAACCATGGTGCCACCACGGATCGCGCGGCGGCTGGAGGAGTCCACCGGCAAGTCCGGGCCGCCGCCCCGCCGTTCATGGTGGAAAAACCTGCTCGGCCAATAAACATGAAGCAGCTTTGGCAACGAACCGTCGCGGCGTTGACGCCCGGAGTCCGGGGGGTTTTGACGGCCTGGGTGACCGTTTACGTGGCGGCGCTGGCCGGCAGGCTGACGCAGGCGTTTGATTTGGAACAGTGGCTGGCGGTGCGGGCGGCGGATTTTTGGCACGGCCAAGTCTGGCGGGTGGTCACGTATGCGGTGCTGCCGACGGGAATCCTTGATTTGCTGGTGACCGGGTTCGGGCTGGCAATTTTGGGCTGGCAACTGGAACGGCACTGGTCGCGCCGGGAATTTTGGCGGTACTGTGGCATCACCGCAACGGTGGCGGGGCTGGTGCAGGTTTTGATAAGCCCGCTGCCGCTGGTAGGAGCGGCACCGTTGATGCTCGGATTGGCGGTCGCATGGGTGTTTGTATCCGGCCATGAAACGGTGAACCTGCCCATCATGGGGCAGGCCAGCGTGCGGCAGATATTTTGGATCGCGGTGGCGGTGAGCCTGGCGGTGATGGTTTTTTCCGGCGGCTGGCGGCGGGCGGGCAGCACGATTGCCGGGGGAGTGGCGGGGTGGCTTTACCTGTGGCTGCGGTACAAATGGCTGATGGTCAAGGACAGCCACACGGTTGAATCCGGGCGCATCAACCGGCTGGAACTATGATCGGCACCGCAACACCAGCCAAAATTTTTAGCGTCTCCGCCGGCCGCGCGGAGATTGCGGCCGACCGTGCCCGTAGCGCGCGCGAACTGCTGGCGGATTGCCGGTTGTGCGGGCATGACTGCGGGGTGAACCGGCTGGCGGGTGAAAAGGGCCTGTGCCATGCGGGGGCGGAGACGCGTTATTTTTCAGCGCAAGCGGAGGTCTCGGATGAGATGGAATTGATCCCGTCGTATGCGATCGCGCTGAGCG
>DATHQS010000367.1:0-6417 GCA_035482455.1 Candidatus Acidiferrales bacterium
GACCTGATGATAGCTGACCACGTGCGAATCAAAACGGATGCGTGTATAACTGCAGTTGGTGTTGACCTCCACGGTGCTCGCGCTTTTAAGCTTTTGCACGGCGGTACGGATGGCGTCCGCATCCGGCTGGCCGGCGGCTCCGGTGAGATAAAAAATCAGCGTCGGCGTGTGTGGTTGACGGACTTCCTCGGGCGTCTCCACATCGGCGGCCGTCGCGCTGCGGCTACCGGCCAGCCAGAGCGCTACGCACCCGGCTATCACGAGAGCGTTTGAAAAAATGTTATAGCGATTTGGAGCGAGGATTTTTGGGTTTGACGAGCGGTGCCGATCATCGGCCTTTGGCGAAGGCGCAGGTTCCAAAGAACCCTGTAACTGAGCCGAAACGAAGCCAAAACCCAAAAAGACCGCCCTCGTTTCTTCCCCGGCCAAATGGCTATAACATTTTTGAAAATGCTCAAAGACGGATTTGAATTTCATCAAGTCAGGCGTGCTCGTTTACCGCGCGACGGCTAGAATCCAGACTGCGTAGCCATGTCCCGCATGAAATATTCAGGATTCGGGCTGGTCCACGTGGTGCTGGGGGCCGGATCAAGCCGGGTATCGCCCAGACCCGGAAAATATAACGGGCTTGCCGGCCCGCCGGCTCCGGTATAAGGCGGAACTCTCCAGTGTTTGGCGTGACCATCGGCCGCCGTCAGCGTGGGCAGGTATTTGTGATTGTTCAGGCCCGAGGTCATATAACTCTGGGTGCCGCCATTCCACGAGCTAAGCCAGGTGTTAAACCAGACGTCCGAGGTGATCGAGCCGCCCGGGCTGTTCCATTTCTTCTCGGTGATCATGAGCATCGAGGACGGGGAATGCACGGCGGTGCTGCGGCAGGCCGCCTTGGGCGCATCCGTGACGTTCCGGAACATGTAGCCGTTGGCACGATAATTCATCTGGAATTCCCAAAGCGGGGGCGGGGCAAACCCATATCCATCCATGTCGGCAGACCTTTCACCCGGGCAGGCAAAAATCTTGGCGCTGCCGGCCATGTTCGCGGCATTGGTGTTGGCGCCTAAAGCTGACAGCAGCAGCATGTCCCAAGCCGTGGGATCCGTCACTGCGGTGGCGCTGTTGACCTTGATGCCAAAAGGGTAGTTATCTTTGTTGTCCCCGATATACATGAACGTGGCCACGCCCTGTTGTTTTGCATTGTTCAGGCATTGGATCGCATACGCCCTTTGTTTGGCGGCGGCCAGCGCCGGCAACAACATCGCCGCCAGGATGGCGATGATGGCGATGACCACGAGCAGTTCAATCAACGTGAAGGCGCCTGTTTTTTTCGTGCGGCGCATTTTTGCACCGGTGGCAGCCATGATGAGTTGGTCAGGTTTCATAAACAATAAACAGGGTCTGATTGGGATTTGCTTGATGATTATTTCGGCTTCGGCGGCGGTGCGGTTGAGGATGCTGCTGGCAGCCCGTCCACCGTGTTCGGCTCCATCAGTTCCACGCGCGTGCCATCCGGGTCATACACGTTCAACTGCCGTTTGTGATTGATGCCCGTCTGGATTTCCATCGCCTTCGTGTAATGGCAGCGTGCCGCGCGTTCATCCAGGATGGCCTTGGCCTTTGTGATATCGGGCACTTCGAGGCAGAAATGATGATATTTCCCGCGCTTGTCCGCGTCCGGCAGTTCGGGATACAGCATGAACTCGAAGAAACCCTTGCCATCGGGAATCTGCTCGTGGATCCAGCTCAACACGGCCGGATTTTTTGCCCCGCGCCAGATTTCGTGGAAGCCGAGGATGTCCTCGTAAAATTTCTTTGCCGCATCCACATCGCCCACCAAAATGCCCATGTGCGGGATGTTCGTCGCGATGCGCGTGTCGGGCATGAACTTACCATGGTTGATCGTGGACCAGCTGTCCGGCGCGTATTGCACGATCTCCACAATATGTCCGTCCGGATCCTTGATGAAATAGTTTAGGTTGCCGATTTTCCCTTTGCCGACCTTGTCCGGCACCTTCACGCCGCGCGACGCCAGATAATCGCGCATGCCCACGGCATCATCGGTTTCCAGCGCAACGTGATACAGCCGGTCGCCGCTGTTGGTCCCTTCGGGGAAAAGTTCGATGGTCTGCCGGTCATTGATCTTGATCCAGGTCAGATGCAGGCTGCCGTCCTTGTTTGTGAGCGAATACGGCTCGGCAAATCCCAGAAAATCCTTGTAGAACGCCCGCGACTTGTCGATGTCATGCACATACAGTGCCATGTGTGAAAGACCGGTAATATGCGGACGTTTCGGCTCGTCGGCCGCCAGCAACGGCAGGGCTGAACAGAGCGCGGTGAGCATGGCGATTTTGATTTTCATTCAGGCTTGGGTGCGGCGGGGCAAATCATTCGGCCGACGCCACGGCCACCGGGTCGGCTTGCAACGGCTGGTTGTTTTTCATCAGCTCAACGATTTCACGGGGTTCCAGCGCCCGGTTGGCGATGAACAATTCATCCAATGTGCCGCGAAAATGGTCCTTCCTTGGGCCGCTCAACCCGAGCCGGCAGCCCAGCCAGAGCGTGTCATTCACCGTTGCGGGATCATCCAGGCTGGTGACTGTTTCCATCATCTTTTCACCCGGCGGCGAGGGATAGCCTTCGCCTTCCAGCCGACCGTCCACATACTGTTTCACCTGCACCGGGGTATCGATGTTTTCCCCCGGCACAAATGCCACGGCGATGTGATGCCAGTTGCCGTCCCGCAAAGAAGTTGTTCCCAGCGCAAACCCGCCGCCGTAATCCGTGCGCAGCACGCCGATCGTGCCCTCGGCGGGGTTCCGGTTCCAACAGATATGCACCGGTCGTGCGGCGAATTTTTTGCTTTCGGCCCGCCATGCCACCATCGCATAGGCGTCGGAGAGCTGGGCGTTCGTCGGGATCTTCACCCAGAACGCCACTGTGCGCGGCGAATTTCCCGACAGGCCGGGAAAAGCCGCTTTGGCATAATCGCGTCCGTCAAAATCCAATGCCTGTTGCCAGCGGCCGGCCACGTGTGTGCCGGCCACCTCGGCCTTGTAGCCGGCGGCCTTCAAGGCCAGGTCAAAATTGCCCATGGGAATGCCCGAAGCGTCCGCGTGCAGCCTCTTTCCATCCGTTTCATCAAACGACCAGTGCACATATTCCGTGGGCGGTGCAAAATGATCCAGCGACACGCTCTGTGTGTACCGGGCAAACTTCTCCTTGCTGTCATCCACGCCCGACACGCCGGCATGTCCGAAACGCAGCGACTCGTCGGTATGTAACAGGATGGACTGCTGGTTGGTTGAATTTTGCGGGCTGGCTTCGACCGCGCCTTTCAACACGAGCAAATCCGTCGCGCCGGTGGCATCGGCGATCATGGTGAATTCCGTGCCGAGATCGACCACGCTGACCGTCGCGGCCACAACATTGAACCCGATGGCCTCATGCGGCACATTCGCCTTCAGCGTGCCGCGTTTCAAAACCGCCGCCCAGGCTGAATCTACCTCGAGCTTCGTCGGCCCTTCCAAAAGGACCCGCGCACCGGAATCAAACGTCACCTCCGCAAAACCATGGGTCAATTCGATCTCCTGTCCTTTGTGCAGCCGTGCGCCCGGCACCAAAGCCGCTCCGCCCGCCCACTGGCATTCTTTCGAGGCGGTAATCTGCGCCACGGACTCGTCATTGGGCGTTTCGGACTTGGCCTGGTTCAGGTTCACCAGCCAAAACCCGAGGACAACCGCGGCCGCCGCCCCCAGCGGGGCCAGCCAGCGGAACAGGATTGAAACCAGGCTGATTTGCGGCCGGGGCCTAAAGACGTCCGGCGCTTCCGCCTGCATCTCGCTGGCGTAATTATAAAGGCTCGCCGACAGCCCCATCGTGCGGATGTAGTATTGCCGGGCCTTGCGGGAGGTGAGCAGCCAGTGCGACAGTTCCGCCTTCTGCTTTTCCGTGATGTTGCCATCGATGACGGCGTTGCAGAGTGCATGCAGCGCCAGGATTTCCTTGTCGGTAAGATCGTTCATGCGGCGCCCTCCATGTTCGTCTGATGCGAGACGCAATCCATCAGCAGCTTGCGGATCCGGCCCAATGCCTTGTAGGCGGCGGGTAGTGAGCGCCCGGAACGTTGCGCGGCTTCCTCCACCCCGCTGCCCGGCTCATAGCGGGTCAGCACCAGTTCACGGTCGCGCGCATGTAATTTTTTCAGGCAATGTGCCAGCGCAACGTGCCGGTCATCCAGTTCCGCCGCCATCTCGCTCGCCGTGTGGGCGACGGATTCAAGAACCTCCTCGTCAAACACCACTTTGCACCGCGCGAACTTCTGCCGGGAATAGCGGATGCGCCAGTAGGCGATCTGGCAGGCCCATGCGACAAAATCCGTGCCCACTTCGAAGTCATCAAATTTCTCGCAGATCACCAGGCTGGTCTCTTGCAACAGGTCCTCCGCATCGTAACGGTCCGGCACCTGTGCATAGATGTAGCAAAAAATCTGCCGCTGATGCCGCGTCATTAACGCCATCAACTGCTTGCGCCGCTCGGTTTCTTTCTGTAATTCAGGATCCATGGTCTCGGTTCCGGAAAACTGATTCATTGCGTCCGTGGTGCCGGCTCATTCCCGCTGGTCACAATTCTTCCGCCAAGAATCAATTTTTAGTGTCATCAAGCTAAATAGCACTGAAATCGGGGATTAGGACAGCAAAAACCAGCCCGCTTTCAATGGGTTTTCTCCACCAGCCAGATGTTGCGGAACTGCACGGGCATGCCGTGTTCCTGCAGCATCAGCGGACCTGTTGGTGCTTCACCCATGCGGGACGCCGCGCCGTGTGGCAGGTCCAGTTCCTGGTTGTCATAAATCTTGACGCCGTTGAACAAGACGGTTGCCCGCGCGCTGGCGGTCTTGTTTCCGCCCGCGTCAAACTTGGGAGCGGTGAAATCGATGTCGAATGTCTGCCACGCCAGCGGCGGAAAGCACGGGCGGATGCGCGGTTCGACCTTGTCCGTGCAGTTGTCAAAACCGCCGTTCGGCGTTCCCGTCAGGCGGCCGTACGTTTCATTGATGTTTGCCTCGTAACGGTCCTCCAGAAAGACACCGCTGTTGCTCGGCAGGCCCAGCGTGCGGAATTCCACATGCACGTGGCAGTCACCAAACTTTTTGTGGGTGATGATGCAGTCGGTGTCCGGCACCACTTCCATCGCCCCGCCTTCCACCAGCTTCCATTTTGACGGCCCATCCTCGGTCAGCCAGTCCTTGCCGGATTTTTTCGCCCAGGCGTCCTGATTGCTGCCATCGAACAGGACGATCGCACCCGCCGGCGGCTTCGCACCCTCGGTTGGCGAGACCCGGACGATGTGCTGCAGATCAAATTTCCGGTCACCCTTGCTGCCGGTGAAATGCGAATCCTTGATCGTGCCGCTCCAGCCGTCGGCGCTGAACGTGATGACGCCATCAGCCGCCGTTCCCTGCAAAACGGCGACCACATTGCTTTCCGCGTCGAAGGCCATCAGCAAGTTCGCCTGATATTTTCCGTCCGCCGTCGGAAAAACCTGCGCCACGATTCCATTCTTCCCCTGCCAGTCGCCCATCAGCGGGTCGGCCTTGGTGGGGATGAAATTCGGCGCCTTCTCGACTTTTCGGCCGTTGCCCGGCGGCGCGGGTTTGGCGGCGGCGGGCGGCGTGTCAGCGGCAAACAGGGGACTGGTGATGATGCAGAAGCAGGCGATAAGGTTTATTGTTTTCATAAAATAAGTTTGGGATTCACTCAGGTAACGGTTTGTCCTTGGTTTCCGGCAGAAATGGCAGCACTAAAATCCCCACCAACAGCACGAGGCTGACCCACATGCCGGCGGTGCGGAACCCTTCGATGTCTCCACCTAGGCGTTTGGTGATCCGCCCGATGGTAAACGGCGCGGTCGCCGCGATCAGCCGGCCGAAGTTGTAACAGAAACTCGTACCGGTGCTGCGCAGGCTCGTCGGAAACAGTTCCGGCAGATAAATCGCATAGACGCCAAACACGGAATACTGGCCGAACCCCATGATCGGCAGCATCCAATAGATCTGGTCGATCTCGCGGAGATATTTGAAGACCAGCAGGGTACAGAAAAAGGAAAGCGTCAAAGCCAGGGCAAATGCGGGCTTGCGGCCTTTGACCTGCGCAAACTTTGCCAGCGCCAGCATGCCGCAAAACCCGCCGATGTTTTGGAGCAACAGGCCCAGTGAACTCCAGTAGGCTTTTTTGCTGGCCAGCGCCGCCGGTGACAGGTTCTCGGCGGCGAGATGGGCGCCGATGATGGCGCGGACGATTTTCGGGTGGAAATTGCCGATCCCCCAAAGCCCGACGATGCCCGCCCCACACAGGATGAGCCCCAGCCACGCATGCTTGGACCACGTCGGATGCTTCAGCAAGGTGAAGTAGGATCCAAACT
>DATHQS010000368.1:0-6269 GCA_035482455.1 Candidatus Acidiferrales bacterium
AAAAAACTGAACAGCGGCCCGGCAAATGCCACGATGATCTTGTCCAGCGGCGAAACCGGGGGAAGCTGCTTCACATCAGATTCCACCTTGCCCTCGATGCCTTCCATGGTCGCCATCTGCGGCAAAGACACATAGCCGCCAAACGGAATCGAGTTCAGGGCGTATTCCACATCCCCGATCTTCTTCTTCCAGAGTGTCGGCCCGAACCAGATGGCGAATTTCTCCACCTTCAGCCCGCGCCACTTGGCCGCGAGGAAATGCCCCAGCTCGTGCACCCCGATGATGAGGTTGAAAATAAGAATCACCTCGAGTGCGATAAGGACGTAATGTAAAACGCTCATGCTAAATTGTCTGTTAAGTGTATCAGGGAATTATTTCGCCGCAAATCAAACTCCCATCATGTCTCAACTGGGTAGATGTCTGGAATCCGGGGTTCTTGGTGTTTGTTTGGTGCTTGGAGGCCTGTCCCGCCACTGCGGGATTGGAATTTGGAGCTTTAAATTGCCGCCTCACGCCGCGCCCACGCATCCGCCTCGAGGATTTGCTCCAAAGTCGGGTGTGCCACGATTTTATGGGCATCCATCGTACGGCGAACGGTTTCCGTGATTTGAGGGAAGTTGATTTTACGGTTCACAAACGCTTCGACCGCAATTTCGTTCGCCGCGTTCAACACCGCCGGCAACGTTCCGCCGATCTCCCCTGCCCGCCGCGCCAGGTCGATCGCCGGAAACCGCTCCGTGTCCGGCTCCTCAAACGTTAACGTGCCGATTTTTGGGAAATTCGTCTGCACGCGCTCGCTCGCCGCCCGCTCGGGATAGGTCAATGCGTACTGGATGGGCAGGCACATGTCCGGCGTGGACAACTGCGCAATCAGCGAACCATCCACAAACTCCACCATCGAATGGACGATGCTCTGCGGATGCACCACCACCCCCACCCGCGCCATCTCGATATCGAACAACCAGCGCGCCTCGATCATCTCCAGCCCCTTGTTGAACAGGGTCGCGGAATCGATGGTAATCTTCCGGCCCATCACCCAGGACGGATGCTTCAGCGCGCGCTCCACCGTGATCTCCGAAAATTTTTCCTTCGGCCAGTCCGTTTTGCTCCGGAACGGCCCGCCGCTCGCCGTGAGCAACAACTTGCGGACAGACGCCGTCGGCTTGCCGTCGAGGCACTGAAAGATCGCCGAGTGTTCGCTGTCCACGGCCAGCACGCGCACGCCATGCTTGCGCGCCTCGTTCATCACCGTCTCGCCCGCCATCACCAAAATTTCTTTGGATGCCACCGCGATATCCTTGCCCGCGCGTATTGCCGCCAGTGCCGGCTGCAACCCCGCCGTGCCCACAATCGCGATCAGCACGATGTCCGCCTCCGGCAACGTCGCCAGCTTCAACAGCCCTTCGCTCCCGGAATAAACCTGGGCCGCTGCGCCCAGCACATCCTGCAATTCTTTCGCCTTCGCCGGGTCTGCGATGGACACCACCGCCGGCTTATGCCGCCGCGTCTGCTCCAGCAACAGCTCGGAATTGTTCCCCGCCGCCAGGCCGATCAACCGGATCTGGTCCGGCAAATCTTCCGCCACCTTCACCGTGCTGGTGCCGATGGAACCGGTCGAACCAAGTAAAACTACGTTCTTCATTTGCGATTTAGATATACGATTTAATAGTGCCCACGGCGCGTATTTTCAATTGCGCAGGGAGCGTTTCCCCCTCTCCTTGGAGGAGAGGGCCGGGGTGAGGACGGTTGTCCTACCAATTTCTCCCCGGTCTTTATCTGTGTTTCATCTGTGTCCATCTGTGGCCAAAGATCAGGGATGAGTGAGGATATGCCGCAAATACAAGTACATCAACGGCGCGTTAAATAGAATGCTGTCGAGCAGGTCCAGGATGCCGCCGATGCCCGGCAGGATGTTCCCGGAATCTTTCGCGCCACATTCACGCTTGAACAGCGACTCGATCAGGTCACCGATCACCGCCGTGGAACTCAGGATGATCCCCAGGATGATGGCGTGCAACGTGTTCATGCCCGCCATGTGGCTGCCCAGAAAATGCACAAACACCAGGCTGGTGCCGGTCGAGACGACAATCGCCCCGGCAAAGCCTTCCCACGTTTTGCCCGGGCTGATGCGCGGGATCATCTTGTGCCTGCCGATCAGCGAACCCACGAGATACGCCCCCATGTCGCTGAATTTTGTCAGCACGATGAAATAGAGCAGAAAATATTTGCCTTCGACGCCGGGGAAAAAATTGATCTTCTGGATGAAGTTCAGCAGCCACGGCACATACATCAGGCCGAACAAGGTCACGGCGATCGCGGACAGTCCGGCCGGGCTGTCCTTCGCAAAAAGCTGCCGCAGGCACAATCCCAGCACGAACAGGATCAGGAAGCTCGTTTCAAAATCATTCACCCGCGCCGGTGAATTGTTCATCCCCAGATGCCCCGTCACGTTGAGGAACGTCCCCACCATCAGCAACATGCCGCCGATGATCCCGCAGTATTTGAAGCACGCCAGGCCGCGCTTCTCCGCCAGCCCGTAAAATTCCGCCAGCCCCGCCACCGATAACGTCGCGATCAGCAGCACGAAGACGCCGTCCGATATGATGTGGCTGCTGGAAAACATCGCCCCGATCACCACCGCCCACAACAGCAGCGTGGACACCGACCGGCGCAGAAAAACCTGCACCTTGCTGGGCGCTGTTGTGGGGCTGGCCGGGTCGGGCATGGGCGCGGAAATTAACAGGCCAACCGCCAAAAGCCAACGGTGATTTGCTGGGTGGCGATTTTCAAGAACCTGAGAAACGCTGAGAGGAAAAGAAAAAGAGGCCGGACACTACTCCGGCCTCTTGATGAGAACGAGCGCTCTAAAACCATTCCGGTGCGTCTGCACCACAACAACGAATTTAAAATACCATATCCCCTGCCCCCGGCTTGTCCCCAGATGTGGGGACAAACGGTTAAAAACGCGTAACCATTCGCTTCCAACACGTCAGGCAACTGTGGCATGATCAGTCCAGAATCCGATGACCGCTGAACCGACACCCACGACACCCTGCCACTCTTTGCAGGAGTCGTCGGGCGGGGATTTTCGAACAACGCGCTGGACCCAGGTCAACCGGGCCAAAGCCGATTCGCCGGAAGGACGCCGGGCCCTGGCCGAACTGTGCAGCACCTACTATGAACCCGTGGCCACGTTCCTCCGCTGCCATTTGCGGGATGCGGATGCCGCGGACGAACTCGCGCAGGACTTCTTCGCCCACATGCTTGCGGGCGGCTCCATCGCCCGCGCCGAGGAGGCACGCGGCCGGTTCCGTTCCTATCTGCTCGGGGCGGTGAAACACTTTCTCTCGCATCACCGCGAGGCCCGGCGGCGGCTCAAACGCGGCGGCGGGCTGGAAAACATTTCGCTCAATGACACCGAGGTCCGTTCCGTGCTAGATGCCAGCGTGTTGTCGCCCGATGACGCCTTCGACCGGCAATGGGCGCTGACGGTCGTGGCCAACGCGCTGGCGGCCCTCCGGCGCGAATGCATCGCGGAAGGCCGCGCGGATTTTTTTGAACTGGCCAAGCCGTGGCTCACCGGCGAGGCTGCGCATGGCGATCAGGCCGCCCTGGCCGCCGGTTGCGGCATGAATGCCAATGCGCTCAAGGTTGCCGTGCACCGGTTGAAGCGGCGCTTCCGGCAGTTGCTGAAGGCGGAAGTCGCCGGCACGCTCGACGATCCCCGCCTGGTCGAGGCCGAAATGCGCGCCCTGTTTGCCGCCTTGGGAAATTGAGAAATATGCTGGTAACCAAACTGCGCCGCCACGTCAGGACACTGGCATGAAAGGATCCGCGACCTCTCCCAACTCCTGCTCCAATTGTGGCGCGGCCCTGCCCTCCGCCGCCACGGCCGGCCTGTGCCCGCGCTGCCTTATGGCTGCGGCGATGGTGGCAACGCAGGTGGACGCCGAACCTGCCGCGCAGCCACCGCTGCCGCCGGAACAGATTGCGCCGCATTTCCCGCAGCTCGAAATCCTCGAATGTCTCGGGCGCGGCGGCATGGGCGTCGTTTACAAGGCGCGCCAGATCACCCTGAACCGCCTCGTCGCGCTGAAATTGCTCGCGCCGGAACGCGTGGGCGACGCGAAGTTCGCCGGACGGTTCACCTGCGAGGCGCAGGCGCTGGCGGCATTGAATCATCCGAACATTGTCACCATTTACGATTTCGGGCAGGCGGGCGGCTTTTATTTTCTGCTCATGGAATTTGTGGATGGCGCAAACCTCCGCCAGCTTTTGCGCACGCGGAAGTTCACGCCCGAAGAGGCGCTGGCCATCGTGCCGCCGCTGTGCGATGCCCTGCAATTCGCCCACGAGCGCGGCATCGTCCACCGGGACATCAAGCCGGAAAACCTGCTGCTCGATAAAACCGGACGGGTGAAGGTGGCTGATTTCGGCATCGCCAAAATGCTCGGCACGGCCGGCACCATTGTGAGTGCCGGCCAACCCGGCGCACCGGAAAACGCCACGGAGACCGCCATGGGTACGCCCAGTTACAGCGCGCCCGAGCAGAAGACCGATCCGCAACATGTGGACAGCCGCGCCGACATCTATTCCTTGGGGGTTGTTTTTTACGAGATGCTCACCGGTGAATTGCCCGGCAAACACATCGAACCACCGTCCCGGAAAGTTCAAATAGATGTGCGCCTCGATGAAATTGTTTTGCGCGCGCTGGAAAAGAAACCTGAACTTCGCTATCAGCAAGCCGGCGACGTGAAGACTTGCGTGGAAACGATTGTGAGGAGCGCAGCCACCGCGTCAGCCGGAACGGCGGGGAAGGCGTTCGGCGGGGCAGCGAACGGAGCACAGGGGCGTGTGCTCCCCGAACCGCGCTTCTCCAAGGCAAAAATGGCAATTATGATTGGAGTTGCGGTCGTCCTTGCCGCCGTCACAGCCACCGTCGTGGTCAAAGCAACTTTTTTCCCGGCGCCCCCGGACTCATATTTTCAGGCCAATTACCAGCATTTTCAAAGCCTGCCGGACGGACTGTTTGTGTTTCGCCCCACGCATTTTCACACCCCGCTGAACGGCCTCGATTATTCGTGTGAAGCCCAAAGCCTGTCCGGCGAACACCTCACCTGGATGATGGGCCGCAATCGGACCTTTGTGCAATTTGTCACCCGCTTATACAACTGCGGATCAAACCAGGTCGTCTGGCCTGCGAACATGCCTGAAGGCAAGTTTGATTATTTATACACCATGCTCGATTCCAAAACCGGGGAACGCTTCGGGGTCGCGGTCAGGAAAGAACTCGGCCTCGAACTCCTCCCGACCAATCTGCCCGGCGCAGTGCTGGTGGTGGAAAAGGTGGCGGCTTCCACGGGCATGGCCTCAGCGCCACCGTCGGCAGGGTTGGTGGATCTGAAATTGAAATGGCCGCCCGGTGAACACTGCGTGGTGGACTTCGATTTTAAACAGAACACCGCCTTTCTCCTCCAAGGCCGCACCAACACGGTCGAGGAGGACATCACCTTGGGAAATCAATTGGGATTTACCGTGGTGCAGGAAACGCCCGGTGGCGGACATGAGTTGGAATTGAAATTCCTCAGCGCCCGGATGGGCATTCAAATGGGAGACAACCCGATGCTGGATTACAATTCGGCGGATAAATCAGCCGCGGACCAAACCAACGGAGTGGCCGCGGTCTTCCGGGAAATGGTCGGCTCCCACCTCCGCTATTTCCTCAATTCCAGCAACGTCGCGGAGCGCCTTGACGGCGTTGATGAGTTGGTCCGGCGCATTCAGTCCGTCCCGCAGGCCGACCCGCTTACGGACGGCCTCAAGAATATGTTTAACGCGGCCTATTTCGGGTGTTTCACGAACGCCGATATTTTTCTGCCGCACCAGGCTGTGCAACCCGGCGATACCTGGCTTTCTCATGTCGAATATCCGGTGGCCTCCACGGGCATCGAGGTCTGGGATTGCAAGGTCGTTTTTCAAAGTTGGGAAATGCATGAGAGCCACCGGTGTGCCCGTCTCGAGTTGCAGGGAGTCATGAAAGTCAAACCTGATGCCAATTCCAGGCGGGATGAGACTGCATATCACGCCCGCGACGGCGTCTCTGGGGGTGTGGCCTGGTTTGATCCCGAACTCGGGCAGTTCATTGAAATCGACATAAAAAAAGACATCAACGTGGACAAGCAGCCCAGAAATCCAGGCGGAACCCCGGACGCAGCCGGACAAATGCAACCTATCACGACCCAAAGGCATCAAGCCTTCAGCACCAGGCT
>DATHQS010000369.1:0-7071 GCA_035482455.1 Candidatus Acidiferrales bacterium
CTGCTTGTTCCAGACGTACGCCCTGACCTTGTGTTCGGCGGGAGGCGGGGTGAACAGGCTGACCAGGATGATGATGCCGAGCGAGACGGCGAAAACCACCGGTGCAACATAAAGAAAGTTCCAACCCGCCAACGGCGTGTGCTTGATGCCGAAGAGCAGGCCCAAGGCGATGATCAGGCCGGAAATCAAACCGGCGAACGCCGCCGAAGCGGTGGCCCGCTTCCAGAACAGCCCGCACAAGAACACGGCCACCACCGGGGGGCACATGTAAGAAAGCAATTGCTGAAAATATTTCAAGATGGAGTCGAACTTTTGGATCTGCGGTGCCCAGAGCGCCGCGATGGCGATGATCACCAATCCGGAAATGCTGCCGGCGATGACCTGTTGCCGGCTGCTCATGCCGGGCCGCAGTTTGTTCAGGATGTCCATGGTCAACAAAGTCTGGGCCGAATTCAGGGTTGAGGTCAGGACCGAAGTCATGGCGGCGATGAAGCCGATCAACACCAGCCCTTTCAAACCGGAGGGCAACATTTCAAAAACCAGCTTGGGATAGATTTGGTCGCCCTTCTCCAGATTGGGGTACAGCACGCGACCGGCGATTCCGGGCAGAACCATGAGGAAGAACACCACGAAATTCAAACCGCCGGCGAAAAGATTTCCCCAGCGTCCATGGTCGGTATTGCGCGCGCTCAAGGTGCGCTGCACCATGGCCTGGCTCAAACCCCAATAATAAAACCCAAGCAATGGCAGGCTGATGAACAGCGTCGGCCACGGAACCGACGGGTCATCCGGCGGCCGGATCAAACTCAGATGTCCCGGCGGCGCCGCATGCATGACCGCGCTCCAGCCGCCGGCCTTCGAAAATGTGATCCAGGTGAGCACGGCGGAACCGCCCATGAGCACAAAGGCCTGCACCAATTCCACCCACATCACCGCCGACAATCCGCCCACGATGGTGTAGGAAGCGCCCAGCACCGCGAGCCCCCAGATGATGGCGCTAAAACTGATGGCGGGGAAAACGAGATGCAGCATGATGGCCCCGGCGTACAAGGTCACCGACAAATCGGCGAAGGTGTAGCCGACCACCGTCAGCACGGAAAGATAGCTGCGGCTGCGGACATCGTAGCGGCCCTCGAGAAATTCAGGCAGCGTGTAAATTTTATTCCGGAGATAAAATGGCAGGAAAAATACCAGGAAGAAAACGATGGGCAGAACCGCCCCGGCCAGGCCGTAGTTGAACACCGAGATGCCCGTGCTGTAGGCATCCCCCGCCCAGCCCACCAAGGCCGAGCTCGAAACGAGGGTCGAAAACATGGACAGACCGACGATCGTCCAAGGCATTCCCCGGCCGCCGAGAAAGTAACCCTCCGCGCTGCCGCGCGAGCTGTGCCAAAATCCCCAGCCCACGACGGCGGCCAGATATACGGCCATGACCGTGAAATCAGCGGAGGATAGATTGATATGACCCATAATGATGGTGGCGCAAATTTATATTTAATTAAAAGTCACGCCGCCGACGTTTTTCCCGATTGTAATTTTTCCCTGTCCGGCATCTTTTATTTTTTCACCGTTGATGATGAGGTTCTCGAATTTCACCCCATTGATCGGACGTCCATCGCCACCACCGACGAACGAACCTGCCTGTCCGTTATAAGTGATGTCCTTGAAACGGACGTTTTCAATCTGCCGGCCGAGCGTGATGGATGGCTCAAAATGGCCAAAGACCAGCCGGATCAAGTAGCCGCCAGCCTCGCGAATATGTTCCACGCGAATGTTGTCAAAATCCACATTGCGGACGGTATTCTTATCGCCACAGGTGATCGCCAGGGCGCCCCAGAAATTGGTGGAGTATTCAACCTCTTCCAGCACGTCGATGTTGTGAAAGCGGAGGTTTTCGATCACGTCACCATCGGCCCAATAGGCACCGTGAACGCCGATCATCACGGCATGGGCCTTGTCCGCCCAAAAGACTGAATCGGCCACATCCCAGTCGGAAGATCCGCCATGATAATCACCGCGGCTGCCATAGACCGCGATGCAATCATCAGACGTGCGCAGAAAGCAGTTGCGGATTTTCACGTGCCGGCTCGACACCATGTCGATGCCATCCCCCCATTCCTGTGAACTGAAAGATTTAAGGTTATCGATCGTCACATTGTCTACCGCGCCGCCCATGATGGCGTAGTCGATGTGCTGTTTGAGAATGATCCCTTCCACCAAGGCGTTGGTGGTCCACCGCAGTTTGATGGAAGCGGTCTGCCAGTCCTTTCCTTTGACGTAATAACCTTTGGCATCGTTCCACTTGGCGGTGTCCAGAATGCCGCGACCGCGGATGGTGACGTTCGTGGCGCCCTTGGCGGTGACAATGACGCCCTGAACCACGGAGCCGCCAGCGAGATAGACGGTTTGGCCAGAACCAACCGAAATAGTCTGGCGGTTGGTCGTCAGTCCAGGACCGAAATAAATTACATTCGTATCCGTAAGCGACGGGACATTCGTCTCCATCGGATTGGCGAAGAGATGAAGGTTATGCAGTCGGTCGCCGTTCACCTCGATGGAAAGATTGCGCGGGCGGTCCAAGGTGAATGTGAACGAGTCGGCGGTCTGGCTGCTCATCCGGGCTTCAACATGGGAGGCTGCCGGACGGATTTCGACTTGTTTGACATGGACCTTGTTCTGCGTGACTTGAACCTCGACCTGGCCGCTGAAATCAAAATAGGCAAAGGAGGCGTGGCTCAAAGAATATACATCGACGCGCACATCATATATATCCAGCGGGCGCCATTCACCGCCGGGCGCGCGCACCGCGACCGAGAAGGTGTCATTCAATTCAACCCCGGCCGGAGCCGGATATACCACGACGGTGGAAACCGGCGCGGCGTTCGCCAGCGTTCCGGCAAACAGCAACCCCGGCAAAATGGCGGCCTGCCTCACCCAGGGCAAAATGGATTTAATCATAATCATCCCCTGCACAGCATTCAGAATAGATAATTGGATTGGTGGGGCATCAGGCACATTTCAGATCAAGACTATCGCCGCCATGCTTTGACGCCAGATGTCATTTCGCGCAAACATGGGTAAAATTGCGCAAAACGGAACGGAAATGTTGACCGAACGTCACTTGCGCCATTTTTGGCGGACAGCCAGAAGACAGTTTTCAGCCGGCGGATCCGTCCGCGAAGGGGGTTGCGCAAAATATACCGGCTTTGCGCAAATTGTTCATTGTTGCGTAAAAAATTCGCGGTAGGTTTTTCACATGCAATCTGAAAAAGTCTCCGGCAAGAAAACTGCCCGGGGAGAATTTTTCAACCTGCAACTTCCGGGAAATTCCGGACGGGGCCGTCGGGGCTCGGGCGATATTTTACGACGGCCGGGTGGACGGTTGGCTTCCCGGCATGGCTGGCAACGTGATGGCGACTTATGACATGGCAGCATAATTTTGGGGCCCTGGAGAAAACATCCGGCAGGAATGGGACGCCATTGTCCGCCAGCAGAACCGGGCGGCCGCCGCCGGCAAAAGCACATGGCGTCCGCCAGTTTCAAAAAATAATATGTTCCGCTGAAATCCGCCCACCGTCCGGTGGCACCAGTTCCCGAAACTAAAAGTTACGACGAAACCTGATGAAAGATTATGAATGTTCGCCCAAAAAAGAATGTCACCGGTTTTTTGTCTGCGTCGGCCAGGTATCCCCAACCAATGCCCGGACCGGCCACGGGTTTTAAAAAACTGACGCCGCGGGAGAAGGATGTACTGGACCAGCTGGCCATGGGATTCCGTTACAAGGAGATCGTCGACAACCTCGGCATCAGCATCGGCACCTTGAACGGTTACATTTGCAATGTGTATGAGAAGCTGGAGGTTCATTCCCGCACGGAAGCAGTGGTGAAACATCTGGTCCGCCAGCCGGAAAATTGACACTGACCGCATCTTTCAGGTCCGCGCGGCGATTTCAGCACATGATTTTCAAGATAAAGACAAAAATAGATTTGTGAACAGCCAGAAGCAGGAACACCATCATGCCTTCCGATAAAATGAACGAATTGGATGATTCAAAACAGTCGCGCCGCTCCTTTTTCAAGCTGAGCGCGGGCACCTTGGGCAGCTTGGCGCTTGGACAGGCCTCGCTCGCGGCGCTGGCCGCGCAGGGCCAAAGTGCGGCACCGGGACCCAAACCCAATCTGGTGGTGTTTCTGGGCGAGGGCCTGCGTTACGATGAAATGAGTTGCATGGGCCATCCGATCATCCAGACGCCGCACATGGACCGGATTGCGCGGGAAGGCATGAGTTTTCGGAACTCTTTCACAACGAATGCGCTTTGCCTGCCCTCGCGGGCCAGCATGCTGACCGGCCTGTATTCCCACTCGGTTGACGCCATGGGCAACGAACCCGGCCGTAATGGAAAAGGAAACGGGCCGATTCCGCACGAGATCCCGCTTTTTACCGAACTGCTGCATGCGTCCGGTTACGAAGTCGGTTTCTTTGGCAAAGCACACATCGACGGCGGCCTGCAGGACCGTTATTGGGATTATTACTTCGGGTTCAACGGCAGGGCTGAGTATTACAATCCGGTCCTGACCGAAGGCATTGCCGGCAAATTTTCCGAACCGAAAGCGTACGAAGGTTATTTGGACGACGTGATCGCCGACCGGGCGCTTACTTGGATGGAGCAAAAGCGGGACAAACCATTTTGCCTGCTGCTGAACCCGTTTGCGCCCCACGCCCCGTTTTACCGGCCGCGCCGGTTGCTCGATCTGTACAACGGGATCAAGATTCCCAAGCCGGCCACGTTCGACGATGACTTGAAAGGCTATCCCGGAAAGCCCCGGGCTTTCGCCGAGGCCAACAACAAGATCGGCAGCACCATGCTGCACGACGATGACCCGCGCAGCCTGGAAGAAGTGGTCAAGAACCATTACGCCGGGGTCGTGGATAATGACGACAATCTGGGACGGATGATCGATCTGCTTGAGCGCTCCGGCAAACTGGACGATACGGCGATAATTGTTACTTCTGATCATGGTTTCTTTCTCGGCGAATGGGGGATGTATGACAAACGATTCATGCATGAACCCTCAATCCGGGTTCCTTTCATGGTCCGGTATCCAAAAATGGTGAAGGCAGGAACCGCCAATGACCGCATGGTGCTGAACGTGGACATTGCGCCAACGGTATTGGAATTGGCAGGGGTTCAAGCGCCTGCCTCCACTCATGGCCGGAGCCTGGTTCCGCTGTTGAAAGGGGAAAAAGCCGATGACTGGCGGAAGGACTGGCTCTACGAATACTACGAATATCCGCAATGGGAACATGTACGTCCGCATCGCGGCGTCCGCACCGAGCGTTACAAGCTGATCCATTATTACAAGCTGGCGGCGTTTCCGGACAAACCGGAGGAATTTGAACTGTACGACCTGCAGAAGGATCCGGGCGAACTCCATAACCTGCATGGAAAGCCCGGTTACGCAGCCCTGACCGAACAATTGCTGACCCGGATAGGGGTGCTGCGAAATGAAACCGGGGATACGAAAGGCTGAAGCGCATCATCTCCGGAATGCGGCAATCAAGAAATTCACGAAACCATTTTAAACATTGGCGGAAGGGGTGGGATTCGTGCCCAAAAACACCGTTTAACGCTGCAAATTTACGCATAAACGACCACTTTTCAACTAATGTATCCCAGTTTTTAATTGTCGTTGGGTTATGCGTTTACTGACAGTTTTACTGACACTTCAACAACGCATTTCAGGCATTCTCAACACAAACATCTCAAATGCATCGACTCGCTCCTGCTACTCAATCTCAGTTTATTGCGTGCACGATTTACCAACATTCAACACGCGGAACGTAAATCCTCGCCCATTCTCAAACGATTCGACCTTGTCGTTGAACGGCGTCATGAAACCCTACATGAAACATGGCGCAGTCATGACCGCAAACGAACCGCGATAATTTTCATCGGCGGCGACAGAGGGGTCGTTGGTTGGGACGGAGCTTGGGGACCATCGGATTTTTGACGGTCCGGGTGGTGTCAAAGTGATGGCTTGGTCCGGACCAGGCCAAAATCAATGTATTGTTCGCCACCGGTGTTGCGGCAGTGGATGGCAATGACATTTTTGCCGGGCTTGATGGCATCGCGCCCGCGCCGGTTGAACGAAAAATCCTCGTATGTATCCGTGGCCCCCGTGGTGCGGAGCGCGAGCACGCCGTTGATGTAAATCTGGGCATCGTCGTCGTGATGCAACCAGCCAAAAATTTCATCCCCTTTGCCGCCGGCCAGTTCCACTTCGCGGCGCAGCCAGATGTCGTCCGTTGTCCACGCAGTATTGACAACGGCAGACGCGTTTTCCGTCCTTCCAAAGCCGGCTTGGCCTTCCGGCCAATTGGATGCGTCAAAATCCGGCGCGGCCCAGTTGTCCGCCGGCTTGTCCGTCGTGTAACGCCACAACGCGGGCGCGGTATCCGCCGCCGGTATGACCGCTACAAAACCCGGCGGCTTGGGCATCGCCGCCCAGCCGGAGGCTTTCGTCTGGTCGCGCTGCGCGTATTTTTGCCAGATGGCTTTTTCATAAAGCATCCGCATGAACACGCCGCCGACTACGGGCCGCGCGGTAAAGCCGACTTTTTTCGCGGTCTTCGTTTCATACCAGTCCGTCATCGGCGAACGGTTTGGTGTGCTGTTAATGAAGTGGATGACGGGCGCAACCAAGGCCTCGAAGTCGGCACGATCCTGGGTGAGCGTGGCGGTCCAGGTGATCCAGTCCAGCTTGGTGTAATCCTTGCGGTTATCGAGCGGCAGGCCGTATTCGTTCTGCATCTTCTTGTAGAAATCCATCTCCTTGCGCGCGACTTCCGCCGGAAAAAGATTCAGGCCCAGCACCTTGTCCCACACCAGATTATATTTCTGGCTCCACGTCCCGGGCCGGTCGAACGCCAGCCGGAAGTGGTCGCCGTCATCGGCTTCCTTGACCCAGCGCTGTGCGGCATCGCGGGCAAACTGGTAATATTCATCTGCCTTGGCCTGGTCACCGCGCAGTTCACACAGCTTGGCGAAGGAACCGAGGCCGCAGATCGCT
>DATHQS010000370.1:0-7360 GCA_035482455.1 Candidatus Acidiferrales bacterium
GGGCCAGCGCAACACGCACCAGCGGGTCTTGTTCACGCGGTAGTCCAGGACGGGGCGGATGACCTTGGAATACATCTTGATCCGGTCGCTCGGCACGTCGGAATTTTCGTTCATGTTGTCCGCGCCGCGGATGGCGACGTAGGCTTGCATCTTCTTCATGCGGAACATCTCGAGGTCGCGCACATCCGCGGCCTGGGCTTCGGTCATGTTGAACAACTGCTCGCGGCCGACGCGGGTGTGGCGAGTTTCCACGAAAGGCGTCGCACCGGCCTTGCGCACGGCGCGGATCATCTCGACGGTGAACTCGTCCGGGACATCAATCATGTCCAGCAGGATGCGTTCGCCCTTTTTGAGGGCGCAGGAATAATTCACGAGCAGCTTGGCCAGTTTGGTGTAACGCGGGTCGGTCATATTGGCGGAAGATAAAATGAAACGGTTGAAAACGAAAGAATACAAACTTATGCGGTGGGTCGCGCGAAGGGGATAGAGTCGTTGTAAAGTTAGTTTTGACGCTCGCCCTCATCCTGTCCTTCTCCCCCGGGGAGAAGGGACAACCTTAGCCGCATTTCGTGATTCGTTGGTCTTGTTGCCAATCCCATCGCGGGCATATGTGTTTTTATCCGATGTAACGTGCAAAATACGTTTTGCGGCCTCGGTATGCAATGTTGCGTTTATAAATGCTAAAAACTAATTATTTATCGTTTATCAATAAAAATAGATTGACGAACGGAAATGGTTGTTTTAGGGTAGGGGGCATGAATGCGACCGGAATTTTGCCCGAAAGCAACGAAAAGCGTTTGAACCGCATCAAGACTGTCAGCCGGATGGTGCGGTATGTCATACTGGGATTCTTTGTTTTTGCGGCCGGCTTTTTTCTTTTTCACCAGTTCATAATGCAATCACCGCAGGCCGTGCTGGATCATCCTGGCAATTTTTTAGTGATGTCCTTGATGGAGGGGATTTTGTGCTTCTGGTATTGGAAGCTGGCGACGCTGTTCCGGTTTTATGAGCGCGGCCTGATTTTTGCCACGGGGACCATCCGTTGCATCAAGACGCTGGGTTTTTTGTGCGTCATCAATTGGTCGGCAGGGCTGGCGCTGCGCCAACTGTCATCGCCGCCGGTGGTGCCGGTAACGCCACCAGGTGCGATCATCAGAATGGCATCATCCAGTTATAGCATGGGTTTTTTTTCGTTCTCAATCGCGGGAATCAATGTCAGCCTGCTGTTGGCGGGAATCATCATTGTGATCATCGCGTGGATCATGGATGAGGGGCGGAAGATCCAGGAGGAACAGGAGTTGACGGTTTAAGCCTATGCCTATCATCGTCAATCTGGACGTGGTTCTCGCGCAGCGCAAAATGCGGCTGAACGATTTGGCGGAGGCGGTGGACATCACGCCCCAAAATCTTTCGGTGCTCAAGACGGGCAGGGCGCGGGCGATCCGTTTTTCCACGCTGGAGGCCATCTGTAAACATCTGAACTGCCAGCCGGGGGAGATTTTGGAATACCGGCCGGAAGCGGCGGGTGAAACATCCGGAACAGAACTGGTCTTAATACCGGAGGAATGACGGAGGAGGAATGGATGGAAGGGCGGACTGCACCCTCAAGCGTGTCCGAAAGAATTTTTTAGGTTGGACAGCCTTTGTCCAAGTGGTTGTGACAGGATGGGGGCATGATAGTGAAAATGCAGAATGAAGACGGTGGAAGGCAGCGAAAAAGGCACGAGGGATACTGGCGTACGGCCATTCGCCTTGCTGGCTGGATGACGACGTTTTTGCAGGGGTATGGTGCTTCGAGGGTTGGATGTTCCATTTTGCCGGGGCGGTGCCCGGCGCTCCGGCGGAAAAAACAGTGAATAACAGCCAATAACAGCGAATAACAACCTGCCATAACATAAAATTACGAAACGAAGCCAAATTAGAAATGCAAAAAGCGCCTGATTTTACCGATGTGAAATGGTGATTTTTGCGATAAAAAACAAAGCCAAATAAACCCAAATAAAGCCACGGCAACCCCAATTTAAACCCATTTGAAAGACGTTGAACCCAAAGCAAAGCCGTTTCAAAGCCAAAGCTAACCACCGTGCAGCCATTTTTATCCGTGTGCAGGTGTGTGCATCCGTGGTAAAAATTTGCCCGGTACCATGGTCTTGACCCGAAAAAATCTGGAATGGTGGTGTGAGCGCGGGATGTTGTTTCTCATCCTGGGGATGCTGGTGTTTGCGCCGCTGGCGTTTGGCGCGGTGGAGCCGTGGGCGTATCTCATCGTGGAAGGCATGGCGGCGGGGGTGTTTATCCTGTGGGCGGCGAAGTTGTGGTTGAGTCCCAAAACCAAAATCCTCTGGCCACCGCTGGCGTGGGTGGTGCTGGCGTTCACGGTGTATGCGGTGGCGCGGTACTTCGCGGCGGACATCGAGTATGTGGCGCGACTGGAGGTGCTGCAGGTGCTGTTCCTGGCGTTCATATTTTTCGTGGTGATGAACACCCTGCGCGGGCAGGAGGAGACGGAATGGGTCAGTTACACGCTCATCGGGCTGGCGACGCTGATCGCATGTTATGCGGTGGGACAGTTGGTGTCGCACTCGGATCGCGTCTGGAACGTGTATAGCGACAATGCGGCGCGGGCGGGCGGCACGTACATTTCGCCGAATCACCTGGCGGGGTTTCTGGAGATGATTTTGCCGCTGGCGCTGGCGTTTCTGCTGGTAGGCAAAGTGAAGGCAGTTTCGCGGGTCCTGCTGGGATATGCGGTGGTGGCGATGATGGCGGGGCTGGCGGTGACGTTTTCACGGGCGGGCTGGGTGGCGGCGGCGGCGGGGATTTTTTTGGTGCTGGGCGTTTTGCTGGGCCACCGCAATCACCGGCTGCGCGCGATGATTTTGCTGGCGGTGATGCTGGCGGGGGGGGGCATGTTCGTTTCACATTATTTGTCCAAAACGGCCGGTTTCACCCACCGAATGCAGGTAAAGAACGGTGATGGGCCGAGCAACTATGACTGGACATCGCGGTTGATGATGTGGGATGCGGCGGAGCGGATGTGGCTGGATCATCCTTGGTGGGGCGTCGGACCGGCGCATTACGATTACCGGTTTCGTGAATACCGACCGGCGGACTTGCAGGCGCGGCCGGACCGCTGTCACAACGATTACCTGAACCTGCTGGCCGACTGGGGTGTGGTGGGCGGCGTCATTGTGCTGGCAGGGATGGGGATTTTTGTGGTGGGATTGTTCAAGACGTGGCCGCATGTCCGGCGTGAGGAGAACGATTTCGGCTCGGGGCAGAGCAACCGGTTCGCGTTTTTTTTGGGGGCGACAGGCGGGTTGGCGGCGCTGGCGGTGCATTCGACGATGGATTTCAACCTGCACATTCCGGCGAACGCACTTGTCGGTGTGACCTTGCTGGGACTGCTGGCGAGCAATCTGCGGTTCGCCACCGAGCAATACTGGGTGCGGGCGGGTGTGCCGTTGAAAGCCGGGCTGGCCGGGGTGCTGGTGGCGGTGGTGGCATTATTTGCGGTACAGGAGTGGCGGCAGAGCCGGGAGGTGTACTGGCAGGCGCGGGCGGAACGGGAGGGCAATTTTTCACCCGAACGGGCGACGGCGCTGGAAAAGGCGTTTAACGCCGAGCCAAAAAACTTCCAGACCGCCTATGACATCGGTGAATGTTACCGGACGGAGGGGCTGGAGGGCGGGAGGAATTACCAGCAACTGACGCAAAAGGCGAAGGACTGGTACGTGCGGGCCATGCCGTTAAACCCGCATGACGGGTATAATTACCTGCGCACGGGGATGTGCCTGGACTGGCTGGGCGAGCATGCGGCGTCGGAGAAGTATTATTCCGAGGCGGAGTTACGCGATCCGAACGGTTACTATCTCGTGGCCAATCTGGGCTGGCATTACGTCCAAATCGGCGATTATGCGGCTGCCCGGCAACTTTTCATACGTTCACTGAGCCTTTTTGGCAATAACCCGACGGCGAAGAACTATTTGTACATCTGCGAGCCGAAATTGATCGAAAAAGCCTCCGGCCGGCCGGTTTTGCCGGCGTTCTACTGAACGAAAGTCCGGAAAAGCCGGTTGACAAACTTCGCCAGCGGCGGCTATATTCAAAGCGGTTTAATAAACCGGACCAAAGGCTTTTATGAAAATTTTTAAGATCGTTCTGGCCGCCGTGATTGGCACAGCCATCGTGGGCACTGCGACCATGGCTTCGGCCCAAAACACCAAGCAGGGATTTGTCACCGTGGTGCGCGTGGAAGGCATTGCAACCTATTCACTTGGCCAAGGCCTGCCGGAATATCCGCTGGTTGCGGGCAAATACTTGGCGCCCGGCGCGATCGTTTTCACCAAGGACAACAGCGTGGTAGACCTGGTTTTGGGCAAGTCGGTTGATTTGCCGCAAGCCAAGTGGTCGCCGGATGCCATCTCCCTCGCGCCAGATGCCCCGGTGCGCGGTTATATCACCTACAAACCCACGGCGGATCAAAACGCCGTCCGGCTTACCCCGAATACCACGCTGGCGATCGACAAGCTGATGATTGTGGATACCGGCGCTGACGCCGTGAGTGATACCGAACTGGATCTGAAGAAGGGCAAGATTTTCGCCAGTGTGCGCAAGCTTTCCGGTGCGTCGCAGTATATCGTGAAATTGCCGAACGGGATCGCCGGTGTGCGCGGCACGATGTTCAGCATCAGCGCGGACGGCACGGTGGCGTGCTTTGAAAGCACGGGCGGCGGCGTGATCCTCGCGCTCACTTTGGCTGACGGCAGCACCCAGACCTTTGTGATCGGACCAGGCTATTTGCTGGATCCAACCACGGGCCAGCCGGCGGTGATTTCCCCGCAGTTGCAACACATACTGAACGCGGTGTTTGACGCTCTGCGCACGACGTACTTTGATGTGGAAAATTTTGACGAGGACCACACCGATCATCATATCTCGCCGACCAGCGGCCATCATCATGGTGGCGGTAACAGCGGCAACGGCCAGGGCAACCAGCCGTAAGCCGGTTGATTCCGATTTCAAACCAGCGCAGCCTTGAGTTGCGCTGGTTTTTTGTTTAATCCATCGGCGTGCAATCCAAGCGATTCAAACGCGCGCCCGTCATCCTGGCGGGCATCGTCCTCGCGCTGGTTTGCGGCCTCCGGGTGTGGAACCCCGACCTCCTCGAGCGGGCGGAATGCATGACGTACGACCTGCGGGTGCGCCACGCGCAACATTTCCCCGCGCCTGCGGCCACGAATCTGGCGTTTGTGGCGATGGATGATTCCAGCATCGCAGCCATCCGCCACAAATTACTTGGCCTACCTTATGGGCTTTACTGGCCACGCCATGTTTATGGCCGTGTGGTGGAGGAACTTTCCGTGCAAGGCGCCAAGTCCATTGCCTTTGACGTGCTTTTTGGTGAACTCCGGCCCGACCACGCCGCGGTCCAGATGGCTGGCGGCGGCATGATGGAGTCTGACGACTTCTTTGCGCTGCAAACACACCAGGCCAGCAACGTTATCGCCGCTTTCACTGTCGATGTAACGCCACCAGATTTATTCGCGACCAATTCGCTGGCACTGGGGGACATCTCGACTGAAAAAGATTCCGACGGCGTCCTGCGCCGCATCAAAAGTTTCAACCTTAAATGGCATCCTGCTTTCAAGTCCGCCGCCCGACAGATGGATATCAATCTGGGCGACGCGCGCATCCTGCCGGACAAGATCATCCTGCCGCTGCCGAATGGGACAAATTATCCGGTGGCGCTGGACCGCGACGGAAATTTTGACCTCACCGATTTTGTCGGGGACGAGATACCCAAGAACATGAAGCGTTTCGACAAGCCATACGAACGCATCTGGGATCTGGGCATTGTGATGGCTGCGCAGGAATTAAACCTGGATCTGGCCCATGCAGAAGTTGACCTACCCAGAGGCAAAATAGCCTTCCGCGGCACAAGCGGCGTGGAGCGAACGATTCCAGTTGATCGCGATGGGTTTTTTTACATCAACTGGCAGTTGACCGCAACCGATGCCCGGGTGACCCGCGCATCCATCGAGGACGTGCTGAAGCAGGACAAGCTCCGGCTAAAAGGCGGGACCAATTTACCAGCTCCATTCCAAGGTAAACTGGTGGTCATCGGTTCCGCCGCCCAAGGAAATGATTTGAGCGACCACGGGGCGACGCCGTTGGAAAACGATACATTGCTGGTCAGCAAACACTGGAATGTGGCCAACTCGGTCATCAAAGGGCAGTTCATCTGGCGGGCGCCGTTATGGCTGGAAATCGCACTTATCCTTGTACTGGGCGTGTTTACGGCGGTCATCACGTGGCGGTTGCGGGCCGTCGCGGCGAGCGTGGCGGTGGTTTTACTGATGGCCGTGTATTTTGGCGGGGCGTTTTTTGTCTTCACGCATTTCCGCTGGTGGCTGCCGATGGTCTATCCGCTGGGCGGCGCAATGCTGGCGCTGCACGGCATTTTGCTGGTGCACCTGGTGGTGTTTGAGGAACACGCCAAGCGCCGGGTGAAATCGGTCTTCAGCAAAATGATCTCGCCGGAGATCGTGAACGAGCTGTTGCGGGTGGAAGAGTTCAAGATTGGCGGCGCACACCGCGAGGTCACCGTTTTCTTTGCCGATGTGCGCGGGTTCACGACGTTGACGGATCAGATGCAGGAGTCGGTGGCCGAGTTCGTGCGGAAAAACCAGGTGGAATTTTCCGTGGCGGAAAAGTATTTCGAGGAGTCGGCCCGCGAGACCCTGGAGATCGTGAACGTGTATCTTTCCGCGGTGGCCGAGGCCGTCAAGGATAACGGCGGGACGCTCGACAAATACATCGGCGACTGCGTGATGGCATTTTGGAACGCGCCAACGCCGAATGAAAAGCATGCCGTCGCCGCCGTGCGCGCGGCCATCGATGCGCAGCGGGCGATCCATGAATTGAACGTGAAGCGCGAGGCGGACAATTCGGCGCGGGAAATTGACAGCCGGGCGCGCGTGGCCGCCGGGCTGCCGCCCAAGCTGCTGAATGTTTCCCTGCAACTGGGCACGGGCATCAACACCGGCCTGGTGACGGTGGGTTTGATGGGGTCGGACGCGCATGGGTTCAATTACACCGTTTTCGGGCGGGAGGTGAACCTGGCGAGCCGGCTGGAGGGCGTTTCGGGCAGCGGCCGTATCATCATCAGCGACCTGACGTATTTCCAGCTTCTGCGCCATGCGCCGGAACTGGCGGCGACCTGTGTGGAGCTGTTTCCGGTGACCGTCAAGGGCCTCAAGGACGCCGTGCGCATCTATGAGGTGCCGTGGCAGGAGAACAAATAGTTTTGAGTTTTGGCGGTTAAGTTCTAAGTTCTCCGGCAGGTAAAGCGCCTAAA
>DATHQS010000371.1:0-9028 GCA_035482455.1 Candidatus Acidiferrales bacterium
AACTGGTCTGACAATTTGAACTGGCAGGAGCCCGGCGCCCCGGTTGCCGCGGACAACGTCATCTTCAACAACACGGCGACGGCGGCAAGCGGTTCTGACCTTTCATCCGCCGGGGGCGGCGCCGCTGCGCTGATCCCGGACAACATCAACAACTTTGTCGATGCAAACTTCTCCATCGCCTCGCTGACTTACGTCAACAATGGCAACAGCTACCACAACACCGCCATCACCAATGGCGCCACGCTGACGATCACAAACTTCTTCACCGTCGGCGCGGTGAATTCCGCCTCGGTGGCCCAGCAGGAATTTGTGAATTTTGCCGGCACGGGCGCGACGTTGAATGTGAACAACCCCAACTCCAACTTCCAGGTCTGGATTGGCAACACCGGCACCCAGGCCAGCTTTGCCACGCTGGATCTGTCCGCATTGGACAATTTCACCGCCAACGTCAGCAAGCTCGCGGTGGGTGCGTGCGCCGTGGACAACGCCGTCAACCGGCCGAGTGGCAACCTGTACCTGGCCAGGACGAACACGATCACCTGCACGTTCCAGACGGCGACCGCCGAGGCGGGTTCGACGACGGGTAACTCCGGCATCATCCTCGGTGATTGCAACCAAAACCAGGGGCCGACCTCTTTCATCTATCTCGGCCAGGTCAACACCATCTCCGCCGACACGATCGGGATCGCGCGGCAGAAGAGCAGCGGCACGGTCCAGTTCAATCCGATTTACGCGAACGTCGCACCCTATCCGACGGTTACGATCAAAGGATTCAGCTCCGCCCTGGTTTCCAACTTGGACGTCGGCGACGGTATCGGGAACAGCGGCACCACGTCAGGTACCGGTGACCTCAACCTGACCGGAGGCCTTGTAACCGCCGCGGTGGACACGTTGAATGTCGGCCGTGGTTCCGGTGCCACTTCCGGTGCCGGCACCACGACGGGCACCTTGGAATTCGATGCCGGAACGATCACGGCAAATACTGTCAACATCGGTCTTCAGCCCGCTTTCGGCACGAAAGTCGGCGTGGGAACCGTGAGTGTCGGCACCAACACCACCATTGGCGCCGGCGCGACCTTGGTGGTGAATGGCACCATGAACCTTGGCGTCAATGTCACCAACGGGGCGGCAACGCAGACCGCCGGCACGTTGAACATCAACGGCGGAACCGTGCAGGCCAACAACATCATCGCCGGGACCAACACCGCTCCCAGCACCATCAACCTGAACGCCGGCACGCTCAGCGTCGGCACGGCCGGCACGACCGCCGCGCCCCTCACCACGTTGAGCCTCGCCGACGGCACCACCTTGCAATTGGCCGTCAATGGCGGCTCCCATGCCACCAACATCGTCGCCACCACCGTGTCCGCCAGCGGCACGATCACGCTTCAGATCGGGTCGCTGACCGGCATGGCCACTAACGTCGCTTATCCGCTCATCAGCTACGTTGGATCGGATCCCTACGGCAACCTGAGTCCGGCACCCCTCCCGGCCGGATACACCGGCACTTTGGTGGACAGCACCGGCAGCAATTTTGTCAGCCTGGTGTTGACCGTCGTCCCGCCACCGCCGCAACCGGCGCACATTACCGGCATCAGCGTGAGCGGAACCACCCTGAACATCAGCGCCACCAACGGTGTGCATGGCGGCCAGTATGTGCTGCTCGGCACCACCAACCTGATAAAACCGTTGAGCCAGTGGACGCCGATATTGACCAACAACTTTAACGGCAGCGGCAACCTGAGCCTCTCCACCAACATCATCAACTCCGCAACCCCACAGCAATTTTACATCCTCTCTCAATAATAATAAATGGGGCATGAGCCGCCGGGCCGCTTCCGGCGCCCGGCGGCTCCATCTGATGATTCCCTCTCCATGATTATGCTTATAAAAGAAAGAAATCCCAAACCGGCGGCGTTCACGCTGATTGAGCTGTTGGTCGTCATCGCCATCATCGCCATCTTGGCGGCCATGTTGCTGCCCGCTTTGGCCAGTGCCAAGGAGCGGGCCAAACGCGCCAGTTGCATGAACAATCTCAAACAGATCGGCGTGGCGCTGCATATCTATGCGGATGACAATGCCGATAATCTGCCGCGCAGCATCATCGCCGGCGAACGGCTGGGAAATGACCTTTGGGATTTGCCCGTATCCATGGCCGACGGCATGGGGCCAAAAACGGGAACGAACATGATGTACCGGGCGATTTTTTATTGTCCCGGCGGTTATGCTTCCGCCCAAAACCTTGACGCGTGGTGGAACTTCCCCAGTGGCGGCAGCACCATCCGGGAATCCTCTTACGGCTGGCTGATCAACCGCGATGGGACGTCAACTTTTGCCAGTACTTTTGCCACCGCGATAACATCGCCCAAAGGCTGGCTCACCAAGGCGACCAAGCCTTCCAACACGGCTGATACCTTGAGCACCGCCGAGGTGGTGGTGGACACCGTGGTTTCCAAGGGCAGCGGGAACCGTGCGACCGACACCTGGGGTCCCGATAATGTGACTTCTACCAGCGGCCTCATTCCCGGCTACTCCAGCAACCACATGGCCGGCCGGGGACAGCAAAGCGGGGGCAACATTTTGTTCATGGACAGCCACGTTGATTGGCGGCGCTTTCGTGAAATGAACGCCTGGGCCGAATGGACCAGCAAAACCTATTGGTATTGGTTCTGACCCGCAAACGAAGATATAAATGATGAAAAAAAGTCGTATTAATCAAACCGGTTCCCGAAAAACAAACGCGCCCCTCACAAAAGGTTTCACGCTGATTGAACTCCTGGTGGTCATCGCCATCATCGCCATTCTGGCGGCGATGTTGCTGCCCGCCCTGGCCAGCGCCAAGGAAAGGGCCAGACGCATCCAGTGCCTGAATAATTTAAAACAGCTCGGCATCGGGTTGACCATTTACGCCGGCGATAACAGCGACCGGCTTTTTTCCTCACGGCCTGCCGGTGGTAATTATAATCTTCACACCTTGAATCCCACGGAAATCGCCTCCTCCAAGGAGGTCAATCTGGACGCGAGCCAGACCAACAACCAATCGATCTGGGTATGCCCCGAAGTTTCCGCCGCGGCAGGCTACCCGCCCGGACTGCCTTACTTTAATCCCAGTGTGGGCGGCAATCCGACGACACAATGGCAGGTCGGCTATCAGTATTTGGGGGGGGTGACTAACTGGGCCAACCTGACGGGAACATATTCTTCGTCGGCGAGCCCGGTGAAGCTGGGCAATGCGAAGCCCGCCTGGGTGCTGGCGGCGGAGGACATCCGATATGATTCAGGGGCCGGACTATGGAACGATGGCACCCCGCCCCACCAGCGGCATGGCACCAGGTATCCGGATGGCGGCAATACGTTGACCTGCGATGGGGCGGTATCTTGGATTAAGGTCGAGCGGATGCTCGAGATCACTACTTATAATACGACCACGCGTCTGTGGTATTTTTATCAGGACGATCTTACCCCCATTCCGGTCGGTGCCCAAAACACCTTTGGATTCAAATGGACGCCCGCCCCCTGAAACATTTTTGGCCAATGGCTGCAACCACCCCCATGTCATTGAGGTCATCCTTTTTGATCCGCTTGTTAGCGTCCGTCCTGGCCGCCGGTTTTATCGCCGGAGGCGTTCAAGCCTCGGAAATGGCGGGCGGATTGCCGCGGGTTTTTTGCGCCGACGCACAAACCCTCGCCGCCAACAAGTCCGCCCTCGCCGCCGGGGATACGTCTTTGCGACCCGCCTTGTCCGGCCTGCTGGCGGAGGCGGACAAAAAACTCGGGCAGAAGCCGGCCTCCGTGATGGACAAGGTTCATCTCCCGCCGAGCGGCGACAAACATGATTACATCAGCCAGGCGCCGTATTTTTGGCGCGATACCAATGCTCCCGGCATAAAGTACGTCAACCGTGATGGCCGGCGGAATCCCGAGGCGGAGACCAATTCCGACGCCGGGAATTTTGCCGCCGTCTGCTACGACAGCCACACCCTGGCCCTGGCGTATTATTTTACGGGAAACGAAAAATACGCGGCCAAGGCGGGTGAATTCATCCGGGTCTGGTTTTTGAACCCGGCCACGCGCATGAATCCAAATTTCAAATACGGCCAGGGAATCCCGGGCAGTGTCGAGGGCCGGGCGGCGGGGCTCATCAGCGCGCGCGGGCTTGCGGACTTGATGGATGCCATCGGCCTGCTCGCCGGATCAAAAAATTGGACGACGAATGACCAGCAGGGGATGACCGCCTGGGTCACCGATTATTTGCAATGGCTCACCACCAGCGAGATCGGCCGGGGCGAGGACGCCGCGCTCAACAACCACGGGACGTATTACGACGTGCAGGCCGTTTCGCTGGCGCTGTTCCTGGGCCGGACGGATTACGCCCGGGAAAAACTGCTGGCCGCGCGCGAAGCCCGCATCGCCCGGCAGATCGATCCGGACGGGAAGATGCCGCGCGAACTGGCGCGGACGCTGTCCTTCCATTACACCCTGTTCAATCTGGACGCCGAGTTGCAATTGGCCGCGCTGGGCCGCTGTGCGGGCGTGGACCTGTGGCATTACCAGACCGCTGACGGGCGGAGCATCCTGAGGGCGGCGGAGTTCATGGCCCCCTTTGCCGACGCGGGCCGCGCGTGGACCTACCAGCAGATCCAAAAGCCCAACCGCGATGAACTCGGCCGGCTCCTGCTGCGCGTTGCCGCCGAATTCCCCGGCGGCGCCATCGGCGAGGCACTGAAGATTTTCCGCCCGGGAGATTTCGCCGGCGATTCTGAACGGCTGTATCTGAAGCTGGGAACGCTGCCTTCACCGGGATGAACAGCCGGCCCCAATTCAATCCTGCGGCTTCCTTGGGTGGGTAAATTTCAGTTTTACCGTTTCCAGCATCGCGAAAAACCCCTTCTTCTTTTTGATCACGACGGCTTCCACGCGTTCGGCGGGATGGCTGCACAGGCGGCAGAGGTAATGCGGCGCGCGGCCCTTCAGCCGCATCACTTTGACGCAGCCGTTGCACATCATCTCCTTGCAGAACGTGCAGCGGAAGGTGGCGGGGATGTCCGAATGGCGCGGACAGGCGGTGCGGCCGTCCTCCAGGATGATCGGCGCGGCCGGCGCCGGCTCGGTCCGGTCATATTGCGGGATGGCCACGACGGCATCGATGGATTCGACCAGCAGTTCCACGTCGCCGAAACGGAGCTGCTGGCCGGGCGCCAGCCAGGCGTCGGCGCACGGCTGGCCGTTGACGAAGGTGCCGTTGGTGGAATCACAATCGCGCAGATGCACGCCGTCGTTGGAGAGGGAGAGCTCGGCGTGCAGCGAGGAGACGGTGCTGTGCGGCAGGCACAGTTCGCAAGCATCCTCGCGGCCGACGCGGTTGACCCCCATGCGGAGTTCCAACGCCTGTTTGCCGAGGCCTTCCGTCTTGATGATGAGTCGCGCCATATTGGTTTCCCTTGCCGGACTTCCGTAAAATCTGCGGTGGTGATGGTTTAAAGTCGAGCGTTAAAGCGGTTCCAGGGGATTTTGCACAAAGGCAAATTCCGGCACGACCTTGCCGCCGATCAGGTGCTCCTGGATGATGCGTTCCAAAACTTCCGGGGTGCAGCTGTGATACCATGCGCCCTCGGGATACACGACGGCGATGGGGCCGCGCACACAGACCCGCAGGCAGCTGGCCTTGGAGCGGTACACCAGCGGATCCGGTCCGACGAGGTTCAGTTCCTTGAGGCGCGCCTTCAGGAAATTCCACGAAGCCAGCGATTTCTCCGGCGGACAGCATTTCGGCTCGTCCGGGTCAGTGCACAGGAAGATGTGGCGCTTGAACTTTTCCAGGCCGAGGGTCTCGACCGCGTTTTGGAGCTCGGGTTGCATTTACGTTTGAGTGTTGGACGTTCGCCGCGGTTCAATCCTTTGCGGTTTTATTTGAAAAAGGTCAGGCCGATGACACCGGCCACGGCCACGACGGCGCCGATGAGCGGCCGGAGGCCGATCTTTTCCTTCTCGACGATGCGGGACATCGGCAGGAGGAAGATCGGGGTGGTGGCGGTGATGGCGGTGACGATGCCGGCCTGGGTCGTCTTGAGCGCCCATTGCATGCAGGTCACGCCCAAGGTCTGGCCGGCCAGGGCATTGGCCAGCACCCACGGCCAGAGCTTGCGCCACTTATCGCGCGAAATCTGCAATGTTTCATCCGCGAACGCCGGTCCGTGCGCATGGGCGGAACGCCATTTAAAAATGAGCAACGTGATGGTGGGGATCAGGATGCCGCCGAGCACCCGCTGGTAACCGGTGGTGCCGGCGTCGGGATGAACCCCGTCTGCCGCCGCGACTTGAAAGGCCTTGCGGATGAGCACCGCGCCGATGGCCTGGCCCATGGCGAAGGTCAGGCAGGCAAGAATGCCGACCTGCCAGTCGCGCGCGGATATTTTCAGATGATCGCCCGGCGCGAGCGCGATGGCGATGCCGACCAGGATGACCGCGATGCAAAGGATTTGCGGCAGGTTTAATTTTGTGCCGAGCCAGATCCATTCGATGAAGGTGGCGAAAGGCGCGGTGAAGCATTGGCAAAGCAACACGGTGCGCCGGCTGCCGAGACGCGGCAGGGCCTGAAAATACGCGGTATCACCCACGCCGATGCCAAAAAATCCGCTTAGCATGAACCACCCGGGCGCGCCCGCAAAACCGCTGCCGTAGGTGAACGCCCAGATCGTCAGGAAAATTGTCGCCAGGGTGATGCGCCAAAAGTTGGCCTCAATGCCGCCGATCTGCTTGGAAGTGCGGTAACCACAGATGGCGGAAGTCGCGAAGAGCAGCGTTGTGAGCAGCGCGGCGAACATCGGGGTCGCCCTTAGTCTTCTTCAATGGGGATGGGGGTGGCACTGGATTCCACGCCGCCTTCTTCCAGGATCTTGTTGATGTCCGGGGAAACCCAGCGCTTTGACTTGTCGTGTTTCTCAGCCACCATGCGAAAACGGCCGGAGGCGTCGTTTTCCAGCACTCCTTTTTCCACCAGGCGCATCAGGACGGGCTTAGCCCAGTCCGGGTCTTCGCCGAAACGCTTCTTGGTGCTGGCGCGGCGGGCGATCTCCTTGCCATTGACGAACGTGGTCCCCCAAGTCTGGAGGAAATGCACAATTTCGCGTTCGTCAGCGTCCATGGTTTAGAATCTCAGAAAAATGAAAGGGCGTCGAGCCATTTGCCGGTGAATCGTCACCGGCGCGGCTGCACATCCGGTACCGCCGCGCCGCGCGCCTGCGGGAACTTGATCTTCGAGCGCAGCATCAGCGTTCCGAGGCACAGGTCGGCAAAGGGCATCACCACGTTGAAATTCTTGTGCATGTACCGGTGATGCAGCAGATGATGGCCGTTCAGCCGGTAAAACACCCATGAACGCTCCACGCGGCGCGCCTTCGGCAAATGCATGCACCAGTGCATGTATTCGTACGCGCCGTAGTAGGAACCAAACGCGATCAGCGTGCCCAGCGCGATGTCCCAGTGGCCGAGCGGCAGCGTGGCGATCAGCACCGGTATCATCCCCACCAGCACGATCGCCGGGCCGTTCCACCACGCCATCGGGATGATCTTTTTGTCCGCCGGATTGATCACGTGGTATGTGTGGTCGGACTTGAAGATGTGATGATGCACCAGGGCATGGGAGCGGAAAGGGTAGGTGAAGCTGCCGACCGGCCGGTGCATCACGTAGCGGTGCAGCGCCCATTCAAAGAAGGACGCCATGATCACTCCGCCGAGGAAGCCGGTGGCCATCCAGGACAAAACAATGAAAAAACTCATATTTAAAAACAGTTTCGCTCTCTAATGTCTGCAATTCGGTGGCTAAATTTTGCCAGAACCGCCCGCAGATTTACAGTTAAATAATCGGCACAATACAGACACTCCAAAGACATTTTTCGTTCAGACATTGCCAACGTCCGGCCTTCATTCTACGATTTCTCTTCGCTCATGGCGGAATACAAAGTCCAGTTCGAGGTCTTCGAAGGCCCGCTTGACCTTCTTCTTTACCTCATCAAGAAGGAGGAGGTCGATATTTACGAGGTCAACCTCACCAAGCTCGCCACCCAGTTCATCGAATACGTCGACCTCATGCGGCAGTTCGATCTCGAGGTCGCCGGCGAATTCCTCGTCATGGCCTCCACGCTCATGTACATCAAGAGCCGCGAACTGCTCCCCGTGGACCAGCAGGTCGCCGTCGAGGCCGAGGACGAGGGCGAAGACCCCCGCTGGGAGCTCATCCGCCAGCTCGTCGAGTACAAGAAATTCAAGGACGCCGCCGCCCAGCTCCAGACCCTCGAGGAACGCCAGGAAAACGTCTTCCCGCGCCTCCCCGGCAAGATCGAGTTCGTCAACGAAGCCGAACCCGTCAAAAAAGAAACGGTCGGCATCTTCGACCTTCTCAACGCCGTCAATGCCGTCCTCAAGCGCTTCGCGGACAAGACCGCCGGCCAGCGCGAGATATACGAAGACAAATGGACCGTCAGCGAAAAGATGGAGTACGTCCTCAAGACCATCACCGAGCGCACGTCGGTCAAATTTTCCGAGCTCTTCGCCACCGCCGCCAACCGCGCCGAGATCGTCTGCACCTTTCTCGCCCTGCTCGAACTCATCCGCCTCAAACAGCTCGCCTGCGTCCAGCCCGAGCCCTTCGCCGAGATCGAAGTCAGCAAAGCCGTCGCCCAGGTAGTGTTGCCGGAACACGCCGCTCCAGAAGAGGTCCTGCCCCCGCGCACCGCCCCGCTCCCGGAACCGGCTGAACCGGCTGAACCGGCTGATACCCCCAACGTCGCTGACGTCTCTGCTCCCGTTGAAAAAGTTGAAGCGCCTGAAGGCACCGATGCTGAAGACGAAGAGGAGTATGATGACGACGACGATGATGATGAGGACGAGGACGAGGACGAAGAAGAAGGCGACGAGTCAGCCGACGACGACGACGATGATGATAAGGGCGGCACCGCCGATGCGCCGAAATCCTGAACCCCAATTTTTCCATGGAACTGAAATTCATTCTCGAATCGCTCCTCTTCTC
>DATHQS010000372.1:0-9587 GCA_035482455.1 Candidatus Acidiferrales bacterium
GTGACCAACTCGGTGGGCAGCATCACCAGCACGCCCGCGTTGCTGGTCACGGTGGCGCCCTTGATCACCACCCAGCCCACAAATGTGACGGTGATCCAGGGACAATCCGCCAACTTTGCAGTGAGTGTAACGGGATTGACGCCGTTCCGTTATCAATGGTTGTTGAACGGAACCAGCATCGCGAACGCAACCAACCGGATCTATGCCTTGAGCCATGCGACCAACAGCACGGATGCGGGCGACTACCAGGTGATTGTCGGCAACCCGCTGGGTGTCCAAACCAGCTCGGTGGCGACCCTGACGGTGGTTGTTCCGCCGGCCATCACCGTCCAGCCTGTCAGCGTGATAGCACTGGCCGGCCAGACGGTGAATTTCAGCGTGGGTGCCACCGGCACGCCGCTGTTCTATCAGTGGCATTTCAACAGCACCAACCTGCCCGCGGCCAACAGCGCGACGCTCACCCTGGCCAATGTCACCACCAACAACACCGGCACCTATTTTGTGACCGTGACCAACCTTGGTGGCACGGTGAACAGCACCAACGTGTCGCTGACAGTGTATACTTCTGCCGTGCCGGTCATGGCGGTTTTGACCTACACGAACCATCAGGCGACGGTGACGCTGGCGGGCATACCGACGTTCAACTACTCGGTTGAGGCATCCTCCAACCTGGTTGATTGGGTAATCTTGGGCACCAATGCATCGCCCTTTACGGTCATCGACACCAACCGGTTCGATTATCAGTTCTATCGCGGCCACTATCTGCCTTGAGGACATGTTCAATTCATCTGTCAGGCCGGGCCCGGTCTGGTTTGCGGGATGGCTGCTGTATGAGGGGTTGACCCGTTTGTTGTGGCCGTATCAGACCATTTTTTTGGTGGTCACTTCGGAGTCACGATGGAACGGCATCGTGCAATCTGAACGCACTTGCGGGCGCACCGCTGGCATCTTTTTCGTGCCGATGCTGTTGACGTTGGCCGGCCTGGAAGGCTTGGGGTTGAAAAAATGGGTCCGGTGGCATGATGTCGCGGGGCTTGCGCGTCCGCTTACGGACAACGAGGCGGCCGGTTTCGAGGCGGTTCGCTGTCTGATGATAGTGCTGGCCATGCTGGCCTGCGCCCAGCTGTTAAAGGTGTTTTCCGGGACGTTTAGAAACCGCAATACCCATGCGCAGGCGCTGACGTTGGTCATATACAGCTTTGCCCCGATCTGCCTCATGCGTTCGCTGCTGGTGTTTTACCCGTTTAACGATTGGGTGCTTTGGGGGATTGGCGTGGTGCTGGCCTTGAAGGTGCTTTATCACGGGCTGCCCCGCATTTTGGAGCCGGACCCGCCCCAGGCCTTGGGATTGTTCTTTTTGGGCGCGTTCTCGCTCTGTCTGGTCACGCTATTGGAGCGCTTCATCACCCTTTGCTATTTGTGCAAAGCCTGCCGGCCACCGGCGCTGACTTGACACATGCGACTTTGCCCACAGGAACATCAATTTGAACCGGCATCGGGATTGGGGCGGGCAATTCTGACAGGCATGATCTTATTAAGAGGGAGAACAAAATGATTTTTGCACCTCAATTTCCAAAGCAGCCGGGCGCGATTTTCTGCATCGAAAACGGGCCCGGTCAGGCAAACCCAATCTTGGGCGAATGACATCCTGACAAGTCATGAATCCATGAAGTCGCGCAGACGAAAACCATCCCTGTCACCGCATCAAAAGCAGATCCGGTTTCTGCTTGGACTGTCTGTCTTTGTCATCATTCTGGCCACACTTTTGTTTTTGTGGCTGGTAAACTCGTTCGCTTATGCGCGCTGAAGATCCGGGCCCGTTTCCGCATCACAATCTTTGCCACCATTTTGTGCCAGGATTGTGCCGGGTTGCGAAGAAACCTCGATTGTCCTTTGATTTTTGGTGCGCACGAGAGGACTTGAACCTCCACGCCTTACGGCACCAGATCCTAAGTCTGGCGTGTCTGCCATTCCACCACGCGCGCTTAATTCTACAGGCTCATGGATACCAGAAAGCGGGGGACAACCGCAAGCCGCCGATTCGGGGCCGGGGGCGCGGCAAGACCCGGCCGGAGGCCGTATATTTTTTGGCTGCACTTTTCAAGGATTGATGTTAAAACTCAGGGAGGTCGGCTGGCGCCGGGTCAGCAAACAAAAGCCATGGTTGTAAACAAGCCGTTTAAACCGGTAAAAAAGACGTTCACATCTTTCTGTCTGGCGGTGGGGATGATGTTGTGGGCCGCGCTCCAAAATCTTCACGCGGTGCCGATAACGGGGCGCCTGGATTTCAGCGGCAACGCCAAGCTGGACGGGCCGAACACCGGTCATTCCACCGGAATCGTTTCCTGGGGCGCCAATAATGTCGCCGGCTTTGCCAACGGTTCCTTTGCGGGCCTGGCCGGGTCGGCGGTCGATTTCGCCGCTCCGTCGTGGTCCTTTAATTCCGGATTGTACAACGATTTTTGGTCCGTGGGCGGATTCACCTTTAATCTCAGCTACTCGGCGGTGTTCAGCACCACGGCGACGTCGCTCACGGTCTTTTTCCTCGGCACGGTCACCTCCAGCGATGCCGGTTTTGAGCCGACGGCGTTCAACGGCACGTTCACGATCCAGGATCCGGCCCCGGGCGCCGGCGGCATGTCGGCCTACCAGGAGACGCTCCTGTTTAACGGCGTGCCCGATGGGGGCGGCACGATTTTGCTAGCGGGCATGGCAGTTCTCGCACTTGGTCTGGTCAAACTGAGATGGCGGCGGGCGGTTTGACCATCCGAACGGTTGAAAATCCGGAATGAGCGGATGGCGGAGATTGTGGCGGAAATGTCCAGCCGGGTGCACAGTAACATTTTCGGGTGGGGAACATTTAACACTCAACATTTAACACCCAACATTCAAGGAATACGGGTGGTCCCAGCCTTGGTTTGGAGGCCGATGATTCTTTGGGGAATTCAGAATGCGTCAGTTGCCGGGCAGTTCTTCTTTCAATGCTTTGGCCAGGGCTGCGTATTGGGGCAGGGAGTTATAGAGCTGGGCGGAGAGGCGCAACAGGCGATGGGGCGGGGCGGGCCAGGAAATGAGGGGGACTTCGATCTTATGTTTCAACCGCAAGGCGTCCTGCAGCGGATATTCGTTGAAGGGCAGGCGCGGGCCGGCACCGGGTGGAGCGTCGGGCAGGGGAATGGCGGCGAGGGAGCCGATGAATTCTTCCGGGCACGGCTCGGCGATGCCCAACGTTTCGCACAGGAGTTTTCGCGCGGCCAAAACCAGGCCGCGATTGTGCGCCATGATCTCCGGCCAGCCGCCGGGAAGCAGCGCGGCCATGAAATCGATGGCGGCGGGTATGCTCAAGATGGCCGTGGGATCGCCGGTGCCCTGCCAGCCGAATTCCAATTGAAAGCGCGAGCGGTCGCGGCGCGCGGAGTTGGCGCCGTGGCTGATGGTCAGCGGGCGGATGAGTTTTTGCCGGTCCGGCCGGACGTGCAGGAACGCGGCGCTCTTGGGGCCGCACAGCCATTTGTGGCAGTTGCCGGTGTAGTACGTGGCACCCAATTGATTCAGATCCAGCGGCACCATGCCGGGCGCGTGCGCGCCATCCACCAAGGTATCCACGCCGCGCCGGTTGAGTTCCGTGACCAGTGGGGCGACGGGCAGGACGATGCCGGTCTGGCTGGTGACGTGGTCGAGCAGGACAAGCCGCGTGCGCGGGGTGACATTCGCAAGGATGGGTGCGGTCAGGTCGTTGGCGTGGCGGAACGGGAAGGGGATTTTGGCGACGACCACGCTGGCACCGGAGTGCTCGGCGACGAAGTTGAGGGCGTTGCGGCTGGCATTGTATTCCTGGTCGGTGACCAAAAGTTCATCGCTGGGGTTGAACGCGAGCGAGCGCAGCACGGCGTTGAGGCCGGTGGTGGCGTTGGGGATGAAAACGAGGTCATCGGCACCGGCGCCGATGAATTGCGCGAGGCGGGCGCGGGTGGCATCCATCTGCGCCTCGAGTTCCCGCACGAGGAACTGCAACGGCTGCCGTTCCAGGCGCTGCCGCCAGTCGTTTTGGACGTCCAAGACGCGGCGCGGGCAGGCACCGAAGGAACCGTGATTGAGGAAGATGAGGTCCGGGTCCAGCAACCAGTTCTGCGGGTCGGCCGCCGGTTGGTGCCAAGGGTTTTTGGTGACGGTCATCGGCAGCAGGCTAAAGCACGGGCGGGAAAAATGAAGTGGATTTAGCGGGCGGGGAGGAGACAGCCGAGTGGGTTGGTATCGTATTATCCGGCGACGATTTCATAGTTTTCTTAATCTAAAACCGCAAATCATGCATATTACTGCTGCTGTGATGATGCCACAGATAAAATCTCCTCGTGTGCCTAAACTGGTTCCGGTCAGTGGCATCCAAAATGGCGAGCACAAACCAACAATGGAACCGAGCACCATCATCAAAATCAGCGCACGCTTCGTACTCCGCTGCCGGTCTATCGCTGGCTGTATCTCTGAACCTGTTGAAATGGTCGGTTCACGCATCTCCTGCTTCTGCTTTTTGATAAAGTAAAATGTGAACCCGAGCGGTATGAAAAGCCCAATAATCAAGACCCACTGAAATACGTCAGAAATGTGAAGCGGCTTTGAAAACACATTTAGAAACGACATTATGCAAGCCGTGTAGCTGGCAATGTAAAGTTTTGTGCGTGTCTTCATGGCAAGTGGCCTAACAGATAATGGGCAGCGGGGTTTGCAGCCCATCCTTTTCCCTGTGCAGTCTATCCTGTGCCATGAATATGGTGTATGCGGGACGAAAGTTGTTGTCTAGCAGAAAACAGGTGGGAGGTTCGCTTTTGCCCGCTGCCCTCCGGCGGTCGGCGGGCAAAAGCGAAAAATTATTTTGGGGCATATACCCAGGGTAGCTCCTGCGTCGCAACCCTGGGCTGAATGCTGCAACTCCGTTGGAGTTGGCGAACGGGTTACATCTTTTGTAGGGCGACGAGGGTGGTCCGCACATCTTCCAGCGAACCGACGGCCACGTAGACATGGCATTTGAAATCGCCCGTCAGGCCCTCCGGGTTTTGCAGGCGGAAAACGCAGTTCCATTTCACCACCCGGAAGTCTTGTTTCATATTCCAACGGCCATAACTGGGTCCGCTTCCGGCGCGCGGCGCCTCCGGTGCCCGGGAAAAAACGCCCATGGCATATTTGCCATCGGCGGTGGAAAAGACGAGCGGCAGCGGTTGTTCGCCGGGTCCGTCATCGACGGGGGCGAGCTTACCGGTTTGCGGATCAAAGACCTGGAAGTGATCGAACTCCGGCGGCAGGTAACCGGTCAGCGCTTCGATGACGCAGCGCGTGTGGCGGTCCCCGGCGGCGAGAGAAACCGTGAGCTGGCAGTCGATGGCGTGCGGCAAGTTCGTGCAACCGATCACGACCCGCTTGCGCAGACGGTCGTTGGAAAGGATGGTTTTATTGCGCGCGGGTTTGCCGCCGGAAGTCTCGGCCGGATTTAACCAGAACGCGGGTTGGCAGAAGGTTTCCAGCTGGTTTCCGCGGGCCGAGATTTCCAGCAACCGGCTTGACGAGTTAGTGCCGCTGCCGTCATCCAGCGAGCCGGCCTCGGTGGGGTTGAACGTCTCGTCCGCGATGGGCTCCACGCCCGCGTTGCCATTCCAACACGTCTGCAACTCCCGGCCGTGGTCCGCGTTATCGAGGAACTCCTTGCCACCCCATTGCAAGGACGCAATCGCCCCGGCCGTTCGCGAGGTGGTTTTGATCACAATCTCCGAGTCCCCGGCCGGCGCCCGGATGACGGCGTCGCCGCTGACCACGGGAGGCTCCGCCAGCGCGAGCGGCAGCAGGGTGAAAAGGAGGGAGCAACCGATGACGAGGCCAATCCCGATGCGGCAGCGGGACGCCGGAGAGTTGTCAGGCGTTATGCTCATCGGCTAAAAACTTATTGAATTCTCTGGCCGCGTAATAATCCGTTGGCAGGTATTTTCCCTCGACAACTCTGTAAAGGAAAGAATCGAACGTGCGGGCAATCGGTTGGAAGAACTGCCGTGGATCTTGCGGCTCATCACTCCAAGGACTCCACTCCTCGTGCGTAATGAAACCTGGAACGCAAATTTCGGTCGAAAAGTCTATGACAAACGTATCCCCGTTGGGTGCGCTTCCCACGTTCAGGAACTTGTGCTTGAGGAGACAGGCTGTCGCTTCATCGGTGTGGAACGAGGCAGAAGACATGATGGAAATGTGGGCAATCTGACAATCCGTTTGTGGCCAATCCCACTGCATAAAACGAAGGAGGTCCATCGGCAGACCAAGTTGCTCCAACCATGTCGCTATCTTCTTTGGCGCGTAGCCGGATTTCAAGCTCCCGTCTTGATCAAGATGCGAAATAAATTCGCGGCAGAGGCTGTGATTCATACGATGTGTGGTGGAACGCCTAACAGATAATGGGCAGCGGGGTTTGAGGCCCATCCGTTTCCCTGAAGAGTCTATCCTGTGCCATGGAAGAGGTGTATTCCGAGTGAGACTCGTTGTCGAGGGGGAAATCGGATGATTCGCATTTGCCCGCCACCTCCGGCGGTGGCGGGCAAATGCGAAGAGATTTTTTTGGGGCGGTTACCGGGGGTAGCCTCGCAATGTGCGGGGGAGCGAGGCAACCCCCGGCTAATTTCTTTTGCCCTTTCAGGGCAAGCCAGTTTGCGCAGACGCGAGAGTTGGTGAAGGGCTTGACGAATGTGCGGGGCGAAAAAGGCGAGGACGATCCGCCGACACCAAGGGCGCTAGCTTCTGCGTCGCAACCGCCGGGCTGATGGCTACAACTCCGTTGTAGTTGGCGGACGGAGCTTTGTCGGGTGTCATGGCCGTTTCTGAATTGATCCCGCGCCGGCGATATTTTGGTGCACTGTTTTTGGGTTGCCGGAATAGGTCAGCGAGCCGGCGCCGGTAATCGACACCTTGAGGGTGTCGGTGACGGTGACATCGGCGTCCGAAGCGCCGGTAAGCTCGATCGTGGCGGTTTGGGTCGAGAGCGATTTTGCGTTGAGCTGGCTGGCGCCGGTCAGGGTCACGTCCAAATTCGTGACCGAACCGTCGACATGGATTTCGGACGCGCCGGTGGATTCAAGCTTCAGGTCAGGGCCGGTGATCTGGGTGCCCTTGAAACTGTTGCCGCCGGTCAACCGCACTTCGGCCAGGGATGCGCTGGAAAGAATGATGGTGATGCCTTTGGTCGGTGACAGGTCATTCGTTGACCCGATTTGCAAGGTGTCGCCGCTGACGACCGTTGCGATGAGCGGCAGGAGATTCTGGTCGGTGGTAATGCTGAGCGCCGGTTTGCCGCCGGTCCATTTGATCTCGTAACCGCCCGTGACCTCGATCTTGGAAAAATCAGAGATCGGGCGGTCCTCGGTCTTGATCACGCCGTCGCCTCTAACCCCGGGGCGGAAACAGCCGGTGAGCAGGGCGACGGCGGCGACGAGGAGGATGGTTGTTTTTTTCATGGTTAGGGGTGGGGGTTTTGATGGGGGATGGCTCTAGCGCGGTGTTAGGACAGCAAATCATCATCTCAAATTCTCCAAGGCATCCTTCACGCCATCCGTGTTTGGGTCCAACTCCAGGGCTTTTTTATAATTTTTAATCGCCAACTCTTTTTTCCCTGCGGCCAGGTAAACATCGGCCAGATGCTTGTGCGCATAGGCGGACGTTGGATAATTGCTAACGTTCAACTTAAAACAATCGATTGCGTTATTGGTCTCATGGGCATGCAGACATTGGTAACCAATTCCAAGAACCAATCCCTCCGGCGGCAGAATGGTGAAACCCAGGCGACTGGACAATTGCTCAAAATGTTCATTAATCAACAAAGGTGTGTTCAGAACGTCAGGGTCCATTGGTTCGTAGCCTTCGAAGATAAACCGTAAACCATTGTAGAACCCTAAAAGGCGGGATGAATTATGGTCCCCCGCTTCAACCTCGTATCTAACACGAACGCCTGTTGACAAATTTGTCCTAAGAATGGAAGCGAAAATTTCTTGGGCGCGTGTCATTATATTTGTCGGATTTAAATCTCGCCAGCCGGCTGTGGCGATGAAAATCGCAGCGTGGGAATTTGCCAGTGGGACGAATTCTTTTGCACGACGGATTAAATCCTGATTGACCCACCCGAGAGCCGGGTCAATCGCGATGTAGCCTTGAAATCCGTTGGTTTGACGCAGGAAGGCGTCTGCCGCCAGCGCGCCCCCCGCCGAGTGGCCCACCAGAAGGCGGTAAGAAACCGTCCGAAATTTAGTGTTTAGCTCCGGCGCAAGTTCTTCATTCAAAAATCTTTCAAATAACGGTCCGCCGCCGCTCGAAGGCATATTCGGGTATGGAGTTGGCGTTAAATCGCGATCTCTATCCATGTTCGGAATGCCAACCACAATGAATTCCGGAATTTGCCGGCTTTGCTCCATGAATTGCACCACCGGGCAGACCCAATAAAAATTCCATTCGGCGTCCAACAGATACAGCACCGGATATTTTTGGAGAGGCTGATTGGTGTTGGCTTGATAGGATGAAGGCAAACAAACCCAATAAGCACGGTCCTGGGCGAGTAATTTCGAATGCAGGGTGTGTGACTCACCGAATTGAACTACTGGCCCGTTCGTTTGCGCTGCGGCTGCAAACGCGAGGAAGAAGAGCGCAAAGCAAGAAAGCTTTAGTGTTCCGGTCATTTTCACACGCTGAGTTTTTGTGGTGCGCTTGCTGCCCAACAGATAATGGGCAGCGGGGTTTGCAGCCGGTTGTTTTCCCTGTGGAGTCTATCCTGTGCCATGGATAGAGGTTTATTCGGGACGGAACTGGTTGTCGAGGGGGAAAATGACAACAATTGATGAGCTTGAGAGTTAGTGAATGAATGAGTTGGAAATCAAGAACACAAGAACACGCGGGCGAGCCGCCCGCGCTCCGATTGGAGACGGAGTTTGACAGTGTTGCGCGGGGATGGTGAAGTACGGGCTTCGCCATGAGGGCGTTTGGAAGATGGGTGGATAGTTTTTTGCCGGCCATTTAATTGATGACCAGCCCCTCCCTTACCCTCTTGTATCTGAATTTCCGTCTAAACTTGTCTGGTATGGACTGGATGAGAATGAATATGCATATAGAACAAAAACACAACTTGGGGAAGGCGGAGGCCAGCCGGCGGATCGACTCAAAGATTGAGGAGGCGATGCGGCAAGGGCCGCCGGCGGGGATTGCGGTGGCGGATTTTTCCAAGACGTGGTCGGGCGACACGCTGCGGATTTCGTTCACGGCCAAAAAGGGTTTTTTCGGCGTGAACATTGCCGGGGTGGTGCAGGTGGCGGATGACCTGGTGACGATGGACGCCGAGTTGCCGGGGCTGCTGACGGCGTTTGTGTCCGAGGAAAAAATCCGGGGCGACATTCAAAAGCAACTGGGGCTGATGTTGGGGAGTTGAAGAGTTGAAGGGGTTATTGCGGGCGGTCATCTTATGCCGTTTTTTCCAGCTAAAAATGAAAACGAAAGTGACCAATCGAGGACGAGGACGAGGACGAGAAGGAAGGAATATGGGAGTACATGGGCGTGGTTGTAAAATGTTGGCATGG
>DATHQS010000373.1:0-8949 GCA_035482455.1 Candidatus Acidiferrales bacterium
CGATGGTGTGCCCGCCCTGCGGGGTTTCTTCGATGGCCAGGTCGTAAACCAGGCCCAGATCGACAATGTTCACGGGGATTTCCGGGTCGAAGCAGCCCTTCATCGCGTCCCATACGGCACGCTCGCTGAACTCGGCGACGGCACCCGCCTTTTCCGGCTTCAACGAGAATCCATCGATCGACCCGGTATGCTCGCGCGCAATGCGAAACAGCCCGCGATCCGTGCGCACTGTCACCGTGCCACCAAGCGTCTGCGTCACCAGCACCTCCATGCCGGCAGGCAGTGCCAGCTCGTCGCCCGCCGGGATGGCCGTCGCCGGGGTATCCTTTGAGAGTTTGTAAACCTGGTTTGTCGTCGTGCTCATTTTACCGTCATCTCCAGTGGCAGGCGCGCGTAAATGCCGCGCGGGTCGTTGAACTCCTGCAGCGTCGTCGCCTCTTCCTTGATTTGGGCAAGAAACTGGCTCAATGCATCCGTACCTTGCACCTGTTCATGTCTTGCGCCCTTGAGCCACGCGGTGATGGCATCGGCCAGTCCGAGTTTCCGGGGATACTCGACGACATTGTAGTCGTCGCCGAGTTGCGCCTTTTGGGCGGCAAATTTTAGCGCGGCATCGAGGCCGCCAATTTCATCCACCAGCCCGAGCTTCTTCGCCTCGACGCCCGACCACACGCGGCCTTGGGCAATTTCTTCCACCGCGGCGCGATCGAGATGCCGCCCCTCGGAAACCTTGCCGATAAACTGGCCGTAAATCCAATCAACCAAGTGCTGGAAGATGGCCAGCTCCTCATCCGTCTTGGGCCGGCTGATGGTGACGGCGTCGGCAAACTTGCCCGTCTTCGCAACGTCGAAGGTCAGCCCGAGGTCACCGGCAAGTTTTTGCACGTTAAAAAAAAGGCCGAACACGCCGATGGAGCCGGTGATGGTGGTGGGCTCCGCATAGATTTTGTCGCCATAGGCGGAAATCCAGTAGCCGCCCGAGGCTGCGACGGTGCCCATTGAAACGATGACCGGCTTCACTTTGCGCGTGAGCCGCAGTTCGCGCTGGATTTCCTCGGAGGCGGTGGCACTGCCGCCGGGGCTGTTCACGCGCAACACGATGGCTTTCACGCTGTCGTCCTGCCGCAACCGGCGCAGCATGCGGGAAAATTTGTCGCCGGCAATCTGGCCCGGCTGGCCCTCACCGTCCACAATGTCGCCCTCGGCATAAACCAGGGCGATCTTCCGGGCGTTGGACTTGTTCGCCGGCGAATTCTCCGGCTGCGTGGCGGCATAGGCAGACAAGGTAATTTGCTTGAAGGCCTCCTTCGGGCCGGTGCGCCCCGTCTTCAATTTGAGCTCAGCGATGATTTCATCGCGATAGGCAACGCGATCAACCAGCTTTGCCGCCTTAGCCTGGTCGGCGGTGAAAAGGCCGTGCTCGTCCACCGCTTTCTGCAAGGCTTCGGGCGTGATACCCCGGCTCGCCCCAACCTCGCCGATAAGCTGGCCCCAAATATCATCGAGCAGTTTTTGCGTCTGCGCCCGGTTTTCCGGGCTCATGTCCTTGCGCGTGAAAGGCTCGACAAACGACTTGTATTTGCCGACGCGCGTCACCTGCACGCCAATGCCAAATTTTTCAAAAGCGCCGGTGAGAAACATCGGCTGGCTCGCGAGGCCGGGCAGGAGAATCACGCCATAAGGGTCGAGCACGACATCGCTCGCGGTGGAGGCCAGGTAAACATCCCGCGTCATGGCGAAATTAAGGTAGGCCACCACGGGCTTGCCCGCGGCCCGGCAGGCAACCAGCGCTTCACGCACTTCCTTGAGCGCGCCAAAACCCGAGCCATAACCCTGTGGCTTGAGTGAACCCGTGATGAAAATGCCCGCAATGCGGCTGTCCTTCGCCGCGGCCCGGAGCGCGCGGGTCACGTTGCGCAATTGCAGCGTTTCGTTCCGGTCGTCTGTGAAACCCATGAAATTCCCCTGCACCGGGGCGTCCCCGATGTTCGTGGACAGGTCGAAAACCAGATAGGAACCCGCTGTAACCGTGGCGGTTGTTTTGCCCAGCGATGCCATGGCGGCGAAAACAACCAGCAGCAGCAGGGCCAGGCCTGCGAAAAAAACCCAGAGGGCGGCCAGCGCGGCCAGCATCGATGTGAAAAAATTCCTCATACCCTTGCGAGGGTAATGCATTTCACCGCTTCGGCCAGTGAAAAGGCTCGCACTAGTCGGGTTTGGCCCGGCGGGCCGGGCGCACATCGGATAAAAGTGTGCGTGCGTGCTTTTCTTTCACCGAATTTCCTGTTTGTTTTCATCCTCGAATTCACTGTCCACCATGAGCGAACCGCAAAAAGAACTTCTCACGACCAACCGGAAGGCCCTCACGATCAACCTCGAGGAGCTGAAATACGGCACCTTCGCCGAGATCGGCGCCGGCCAGGAGGTCGCACGGCACTTTTTCCAGGCCGGCGGTGCTTCCGGCACCATCGCGAAAAGCATCTCGGCCTATGACATGGCATTCAGCGACGCCATCTACGGCAAATCCCCACGCTATGTCTCGTGCGAGCGCCTCTCGCTCATGCTGGGCCACGAATATAACCTGCTCCTCGAGCGCCTTGCGGCGCAGCGCGGCGACCGCACGACATTCTTCGTTTTCGCGGACACCGTCGCGACACGAAATTTCAAGGGCACCAACGAGGCGCATGGCTGGATGGGCATCCGTTTCCAGACCGAGCCCAAGGGCGAGCCAAGCGACATCGTCCTGCATGTGCGCATGTGGGACAAGGAAAGCGTGCTGCAGCAACAGGCGCTCGGCATCGTCGGCGTCAACCTGATCTACGGCGCGTTTTATTTCCGCAATGATTCGCAGAAATTCATCCAGTCTCTCGCCGACAACGTGGGCGCCGATCGCATCGAGATCGACATGCTGACCTTCAGCGGCCCCGCCTTCCGCAACGTGGACAACCGCCTCATGTCGCTCCAGCTCGTGGAAAACGGCCTGACCAACGCCGTCATGTTCGGCCCCGGTGGCAGCGTGCTCCAGCCCTCCGAAGTGCTCCATAAAAAGGCGCTTCTCGTCGAGCGCGGCAGCTTCCGCCCCGTCACGCATGTCAACGTGGACATGCTCACCTGCGCCACCGCGCAGTTCATGCAGGAGCCCATCGTCAAGGGCAAGGACGTGCTCGTCCTCATGGAAATCACCATGAACAACCTCCTCGCCGACGGCAGCCTAGATCCGCAGGACTTTCTCTCGCGCGTCGATCTGCTCGGCGACATCGGCTTCACCGTCCTTATTTCCAACTACAGCGAATACTACCGCCTCACTTCCTATTTCCGCCGCTACACCAGCGAGATGATCGGCGTGGCCATGGGCGTGAACAACCTCATCGAGATCTTCAACGAGAAGTATTACGAAAATCTCCCCGGCGGCATCCTTGAATCCTTTGGCCGCCTTTTTCGCAACGCCGTCAAACTCTACATCTACCCGATGCGGCAGGAGGCCTACGAACGCTATCTCGAGGGCGGCCACCCCGCCGAAAACCATGGCAGCCTCGCCGCCCACGCTTTCGCCGCCAACGTCCTGATCAATGCCCGCAACGTTCACATCGTCGATCACCTCCGCAACCTTTACGACCACCTGCTCGAAAACCATTACATCGACAGCATCGTCGGCTTTAATCCCGACATCCTGAGCATCTTCTCCCGCGACGTGCTCCATCGGATCAAGGCCAATGATGTCTCGTGGGAAAAAATGGTGCCCGCCCCTGTCGCCGAGGCCATCAAGAAACGCCGCCTCTTCGGCTACGCCTCGCTCCCCGCCACGACCGTCCCGGCGTAAAGAAGATGACTGAGCCATGACCCATGGTCATCGCTACTGGATTTTTTGCTGATTTTCGCGCTTCCGCGCTTTCGTTTTTTTCGCTTAACTTTCCGTCTGCCCCATGCGCTTCTACAAATACCATGCCCTTGGCAACGACTACCTCGTACTGAACCCGGCTGATTTTCCATTTTGGAAGGTGCCGACGCTGGAACAAATCCGCGCCATCTGCCACCGGCACTTCGGCATCGGCTCCGACGGCATCCTTTGGGGGCCCCTGCCGACCAAGAAGGCCGACTTCGCCCTGCGCATCTTCAACCCGGACGGCTCCGAGGCCGAGAAATCCGGCAACGGCCTGCGTATTTTCTCGCGCTTCCTGTTCGACCAGGGTTTTGCCGGCGCGCCGGTTTTCACCATCCAGACGCTCGGTGGCATCGTGCAATCCGTCGTCAAGGACGGTGGCCGGCTCATCACCGTGGCCATGGGCCAGGTGAATTTTCACAGTGAAAAGATTCCCGTGGCCGGCCCGTCACGCGAAGTCATCAATGAAAAAATTTCCGTTCATGGCCGCGAGTTCACCTTCTGCGCCGCCAGCATCGGCAATCCCCACTGCGTCATCCTGCTGCCGGAAATTTCAGCCAGCCTGGCCAAGACCTACGGTCCCGACCTCGAGACCCATCCGTCTTTCCCGCACCGCACCAACGTGCAATTTCTCCGCGTACTCGACCGCGCAAACATCCAGATTGAAATCTGGGAGCGCGGCGCCGGCTACACGCTTGCCTCCGGCAGCAGCAGCAGTGCCTCCGCCGCGGTCGCCCACAAACTCGGCCTGGTGGATCGCGCCGTCACCGTCCACATGCCCGGCGGCCAGATCAGCATCCAAATCGGCCCGGAGTTCTACATCCAAATGACCGGCCCCGTGACCAAAGTCGCCGAAGGCAACCTGCACGCGGATTTGTTCAGCGCAAAAATCTGACGCCGAAAACACCGGCGGACAGTATTGATGGCATGGGTGATGACCCGTAAAAGGTTGTCCGCGAAAAATTGTGCCAGAATTCTCAGGGACGGTCGTTTTTCCTGCTACATTGGTGGCATGAACACCGATTTTAAGCCCTTGGAAAATGAATCCGCCATGATCGAGCAGGCCGAGGATGCCCTGCGTCAGGGCCAGTTACACGAATGCCGGCGGCTGGCTGAACCCGTCTTTCGGCATTACTGCATGCACAACCGTCCGCTATCCCCTGCCATGGAAAGATTGTTCGGTGTGTATGTCGCCATCTCCCAGGGGCACCTCGAGGCGCGGGCGCTTATTTGCGACGCGCAGTCTTCGGCCTGAACGGAATCGGCCAAATTTTGTGGATACACCCCTTCCAGTTGCCCGATTGCCGGCCGTGCAGCTCCCCTGCCCAACCGGTAACGTGAAAACAGATCTTCTCACGCAGGCGGCTTATCTCGTCTTTGCGGAATTGGTGGTGCCCGCCGCCACCGTGGCACTGGTATATGGACGCACGGCGATCGTGGCGGCCGGCCGCCGCGCCGGCTTGCACGCACGTCGCACCGCCGGCGGCGTGGCCGAAAAAATGGCCCATGAACTCGAACAGAAACGCGGGCCCAACCCACCGCCGGCCGAAGACCGGTGCAGCGATATCACGGCGATGGTGGACCATTGGGTCAATCTCGGCAAAGATGACGCCGGCATCGCCAGCGGCGTCCGTTCCCTGCAACGATTGGACGAGCCGCTCAACTGCCGGCGCTTGCTTGATGAACAATTCAATGCGCAGTCCATCGCAGGTGAATACGCCCAGGAAAAAAAGCCGGTTTTTCAAAACGCGCTTGATTTCCACGCCACGGTCATCGCCCTGCTGCAGGGTCCGGATGTCCTGACTGCGGATCGCGAAAAAATGCTGGCCGCAATGGCGCTGCACCTGCCTGCCCATGGAAGCCGCATTCCAGCGGAACTGTCCGCGATCATTGACTCGCTGCGGGCCATGAATGTTTCCATCGCTCCCGGCGTGCGCCTGCTGGCCGGCAATGACCCGGACAAGATCTCGGCACTCAAGCAGCAGCCGGGCGTGCACGCACTCACCCGCACGGAATATCCCCTGCACGTTGCTGACCAGGTTGAAGCCGGGCCAAGGCCCAGTCACAACAAAGCCGCCAGGCGCTTTATCCAGGCAAATGACAGGACGGACGGCAGCGACTGTGCGGTGACGTCCCCGCAGCCGCCGGCAAATCCTGAAGTCGCCGGGGATGATTTATCGCTGGTTGCTCCCTCATCGAATCACTCATTGGAACCGGATATATGATACTTGCTTGATTGGATGAAATCACCCGCTGGCGGGCTTCTTTCGGCACGCCCTGGCAACCCCTCGTCTCCGCAAAAATTAACCTGTTTGTGAACAGGGAGCCCTTGCACACCGGCAGGCGCCATGCTTACTGCCCATTGTCCGATCATGCCCAAAGCAGCCCCCTTCCCTTCCCACACTGACCTCGGTGCGGTGCTTGTCTCCGAGACCGCCATCAAGCGCCGTCTCAAAAAACTCGGTGAAGAAATCACCGCCGTCTATGGCAAAGAGGAAATCACCGCCATCTCGATCATCAACGGCGCCATCATTTTCACCGCCGGCCTTCTGCGCGAAATCAAGAATCCCGTGCGCCTCGACTGCATCCGCATCACCAGCTACCGCAACGAGACAAAATCCATCGGCAAGCCGCAGATCCTGCACAGTCTCACCCTCGACATCAGCAACCGCCACGTGCTGCTCATCGACGACATCCTCGACACCGGCAAAACCCTCGCGATGGTCGTCCAGGTCATCAAGAAACTTGGCCCCACCAGCGTGCGCACCTGCGTGCTGCTCGAAAAGAAAGGCCGCCGGGAAGTCGCACTCGAGCCCGACTTTGTGGGTTTCAAGATCCCCGACAAGTTCGTCGTCGGCTACGGGCTCGATTTTGCCGAACGCTACCGCAATCTGCCCTGCATCGGGGTGCTCAAGGCCCACCTACAAAACCCGCCCGAATGGGCGTGATGGATTCAGTTTAGCAGAAGGCAAATGGCGGAGCCCAAGGATTGTCTTGGTGAAGAAGGAATCCAGGAAACCCGGCGAACTCGATCAGAACCGCCCAGGCAAATCGGGCCCAATGCGTTTTGTTTGCAAGGTTGTAGCCGCGAAATTCATCAGCAGGCCCACTGATTTTCCCGTCGCACGCAAATACGAACGCACCGTCACGAAATAAATGTCTTGGAACGCAAGCACTGCCTTCAACTCAACCACGACGCTATCCTCGACCAACAGATCCAGCCTGTGCTCGCCGACCTTTCTCCCCCGATATTGAATTTCGAACGCTACTTGCCGTGCAAATTTAATTCCTAAAATCGTCAGTTCCACACAAAGAGCCTCTTCATAAATGGATTCCAAAAAACCTGGCCCAAGCTCTCAATGCACGCATATCGCTGCTCCGATGATTTTTCCGGTTAATTGTTCCTGCTCCATGTAATTTTCCTGGTTTCCTGGCTTCTTTCTTAAAAACTCACTTGCTGGCGGCCATAAATATTCAGGCCTGTGACCTGTATTGACCATGATAGCAGGGATTTGCCTCCCACGCTTTCGTCTTCGGGCCAGATCTTCCTTTTTCGGCCTTTATATTCCGCGCTTCCGGTTTTGCTTTCTGCACGCCGTGCACTTTGCTCACGTCATGTTGACCAAAGCTGAAATCTCGAGGCTTCGCGCGCTCGATGAAAAGCCTCACCGGGAAGAGGCCGGTCTTTTTGTCGTCGAGGGAGAAAAAGTCATCGGTGAACTGCTCACCTCCAACTATCCGCTGCTGGAGATCTATGCGACAGAGGCCTGGAAGCATCCCGTCAGCAACAGTCGGGTGCGCACGGTGAGTGAACAGGAAATGTCGCGTATCAGCCATTTTCCCACGCCTTCCACCGTGCTGGCGGTGGGTCGGATCGGGCGGACGGCCCTGGTGGCCGGCGAATTGAACCAAGGTCTCACACTGGCACTCGACCGGGTGCAGGACGCAGGCAATGTCGGCACCCTGCTCCGCATTGCGGATTGGTTTGCGCTCGACCGGGTGGTGATGTCTCCCGACTGTGCGGATCTTTTTAATCAGAAAGTCATCAATGCCAGCATGGGATCGTTCGCCCGCGTTCGTGTGATTTCAACGCCGCTCGAGCAAGCCCTGGCAGGACTCTCCGTTCCCGTACTCGGCTGCGACCTGGAAGGCTCCGACCTGCACCTGCTGCCACCGATGAAACATGCCGTGATCCTTATCGGCAGTGAGGGCCGTGGATTGTCGGCTGGGGTCAAGTCCTGCATTTCCCAGCGCATCACTATTCCCCGGCATGGTGGCGCCGAGTCCCTGAACGCGGCCGTCGCCGCCGCCATCGTATGCGACAACTTGAGACGGCTCGCCCGATAAATCCGTCCATTAGTTTGAACGCACAACGTCACGCAGCATGAACAAGGGGTTAAAAGGGCGTCATTCTTGCCGCCGTCCTGGATGGCTCTCTTTCGGTGTTTGCAAACACTCCCTGATTGAAAATTCGTAGATTTGATTCACGCTCCAACAATGAGGATATCCAGAACCTGCCCGGATGAGATCAGTCGTCTTGCATCCCAGACCTTGGTCGAAAATCGCGTTGCTGTATTCATCGTTTGTTACAACGCCGAACGACATATTGATGAAGTCTTGGCCCGCATCCCGAACTGGGTATCCAGCAGGTTGGCCGAAGTGTTTGTCATAGATGACAGCTCTCCAGACAATACCGTGAAAAAAGCCGTGGCTGCAAAGTGGACCGAAGCCAACACCGTGCTAAACATTTTTAAAACCCCGTACAATCAAGGCTATGGTGGCAATCAACGGCTCGGATTCCTTTATGCTATTTCTCAAGGCTTCGATATCGTCGTGCTGTTGCACGGCGACGGCCAGTATGCGCCGGAATACCTGCCGGATATTCTAGCGGAATATTCCCGCCCCCACGGGGCGGACGCCGTCTATGGCAGTCGTTTTATAAACAAATGGAGTGCGCTTAAAGGTGGCATGCCGCTCTACAAGTTTGCTGGCAACCGCGTCCTGACCTGGATGCAAAACCGGATTATCGGAACCCACTTGAGCGAGATGCACAGCGGATATCGATCTTA
>DATHQS010000374.1:0-7672 GCA_035482455.1 Candidatus Acidiferrales bacterium
CTTTAAGGACGGCACCAACGCGCTGCCCGGCTTGCAGATATTCAAAAATCACGGCTACAACTGGATCCGCCTGCGCGTCTTCGTCGAGCCCGTCAGCAACAACCTCCCGAACGACCTGAAATACACCCTCACGCTGGCGCAGGATGCCAAACGCCTCGGCTATAAATTCCTCCTCGACCTGCACTACGCCAATTCCTGGGCCGACCCTGGTAAGCAGCCCACGCCCGGCGCGTGGCTGAACCTGTCGCATAAGGAACGTGTGCAGGCGGTCTTCGCCTACTCGCGCGATACCATCGCCGCTTTCCGCGACGCGGGTGTCATGCCGGACATGGTTCAGGTCGGCAACGAGATCACGCACGGCATGTTATGGCCGGACGGCAAGCTGCCCGAGCATTGGGACAATTTCACTGACTACGTCCGCGCCGGCATCAAGGGTGTCGAGGCCGGCAGCGGCAAAGGGCCGCACCCCAAAATCATGATCCACATTGACCAGGGTGGCAGCATCGCCAAGACCCGTTACTTCTTCGACAAGCTGAACAGCTACGGTGTCCGCTACGATGTCATCGGCTTCTCCTATTATCCTTGGTGGCACGGCACCTTGATGGACCTGCGCGATAACCTCGCCTTCACCGCCCGGAATTATCACAAGGACATCATCATCGTCGAGACCGCCTACAACTGGCGCCCCGCGCGTGAATCCGCCGACCGCCCCGGCCCGTTCCCCGAGACGCCCGCCGGCCAGCGCGATTTCCTGGACGAACTTACGCGCATCGCGTTGCAGACCCCGGACCAGCGTTGTAAGGGCATCTTCTGGTGGGAACCGGCCGTCGGCAACCGCGGCAGCCTCGTTTCCCGCAGTTTCTTCGATGAAGACGGAAACTCGCTGCCCGCCCTCAACGTCTTTGACAAATATACCCGGCCCGCACCACGCACCGACGGCCAATGATTTTACAAACCTCACGACCTGAAATGAAAACCATGAGATCATCACGCCTTTTTGCCTGTATCGCTGCCGCGTCAATTTTCACAACCATGGCCGGCAACAGCCTGGCGCAAACCAACGACGCCGCGACCAATTCCCCGCCGCGCGCCCGCCGCCCAGAAAATCTCCCGGCCAATCCCGCGCTGCCCTCGCTGTTCCTCATCGGCGATTCCACCGTGCGCAACGGCTCCGGTCGCGGCGACGGCGGTCAGTGGGGCTGGGGCGACAAAATCGCCGTCTTCTTTGACACCGGCAAAATCAACGTCGTCAACCGCGCGCTCGGCGGCACCACCGCCCGCACATTTTACCGCGACCTCTGGCCCCGCGTGCTCGGCATGATCAAGCCCGGCGATTTTGTCATCATGCAATTCGGCACCAACGGCGGCGCCGTCAATGACGGCAGCCGTGCCCGCGGCGAGATCCACGGCATCGGGGACGACACGCAGGAGATCACCAATCAGGTCACGGGAAAATTCGAGGTCGTGCACACCTTTGGCTGGTACGAAAAACAGATGATCGCCGAAGCGCGCAGCAAAGGCGCCACGCCGATGGTCTGCTCCCTCATTCCGCGCAACAACTGGAAGAATGGTCACACCTCACGCAATGGATCTGACAGCGCCGCCGGCTGGGCCGCCGATGCCGCCAAGGCTGTGAACGCCCCGTTCATCGACAACAACGAGATCATCGCGCGTCTGTACGATCAACTCGGACAGGACCAGGTAAATGCGCTTTTCGTCGCCGGCCAGGGACCGCACACCAGCCTCGCCGGTGCGGAGACCAACGCCATCTGCGTCGTCGCCGGCCTCAAGGGGTTAAAGGAAAATCCGCTCGACAAATTTCTGTCTGCAACTGCCGGCGGCATCGCCCCCGCCGACTTGAGCCAGCCTGCCCCCGCAACTGCTGTCCCCGTCAAAGACAAAAACACCCCCGAAAAATTATGAAATTCATGGAAAATTCCGGCGGCGGCGTTCCGGCTAATTCCCTCTCCCCTCGGAAGGGAGAGGGTCAGGGTGAGGGGTGGACTTCAATCCCGACACACGTATATGCCAGGGCACAGGGAACGTTTCCCCCTCTCCTCGGAGGAGAGGGCCGGGGTGAGGACGGTCGTCCCACTAACTTTTCTTCCGCCCATCACCACAAGCTGATTGCCGCACTTGCCATCATCTTCCTTTTCATCGCCGGTTCTGTTTTCGCCGCCGAGGACGAACGCCCCGTCGTGGACGCCTCCAAGGTCGCCGTCGAAAAGGCCAACAACACCGCGCTGCCCACCTTCCATATCGTCGGTGATTCCACCGTGCGCAGCGGCGGCACCGGCGTCGGCCTCTGGGGCTGGGGCGAACGCATCACCCCCTTCTTCGACACCAACAAGCTCAACGTCGTCAACCACGCCATCGGCGGCCGCAGCGCCCGCACCTTCTACAACGAGGGCCGCTGGCAAAAGGTCGTCGATGCCACCAAGCCCGGCGACATCATCATCATCCAGTTCGGGCACAACGACCAGGGCCGCATCGGCGACCCCGCGATGAAAGGCCGCGCCGACGGCAAAGGCATCGGCGATGAAACCGTCGAGGACACCAAACCCGACGGCACCAAGGAACTTGTCCACACCTTCGGCTGGTACATGGCCACGTTTGTGAAGGACGCCAAGGCGAAGGGCGCCACCGTCATCCTCTGTTCGCCCATCCCGCACAAGCAGCGCTGGGAAACCGGCCGCGACTTCACCACCATCGCCGATTGGGACCAGCAGGTCGCCAAAAACAACGGCGCGCTTTATTTCGACCTCACCCTGGTCATCACCGGCGTCTACAAAAAGGACGGCGCGGAAAAGGTCGCGACCTATTTCGCCGACAAAGGCACGCACACCACCGATACCGGCGCGCGCTTGAATGCCGCCTGCGTCATCGCCGGCCTGAAGAGCCTGAACCCCGATCCGCTCGCAAACTTCTTCTCCGAGCAAGGCAAAGCAGTCGAACCCTATTCGCCTGCCCCGGCCACTGAACCTGCTTCCACCAACGCGCCCGCTGCCAAACCATGAAATATCTTTCCTCCGTCATCATCGCCGCCAGTTGCGCGACGCTCTGTGCCCAGACCAGCTTCAAGTTCGATTTCAGCAGCGACCAGCCGCAGCCGGGCTGGCTCCCAGTTTCTCCGACCAATGTCTATTCCACCGAAGCCGGCTATGGATTTGAGCCGGGTTCCAAACCCGACGGCACCGGTCCGTTTTATTTTTCCGTCAAGCTGCCCGAGGGAAATTACCAGGTCACTGCGACCCTGGGCGACAAGACCGGGGGATCCACCACCACCGTGAAGGCGGAACTGCGCCGGCTCATGCTCGAGAAAATTCATGCGGCCCCGGGAAAATTTGAAACCCGCACCTTCATCGTGAATCTCCGCACGCCGGAGATTTCCGGATCCAACCACGTCCACCTGAAGCCGCGCGAAACCACCAGCGAGATCTGGGACTGGGATGACAAACTCACGCTCGAATTCAACGGCGCGCGGCCCGCTGTCGCCAAGTTGCAGATCGAGCCGGCCAATGTGCCCACGGTTTTTCTTCTGGGCGACTCCACCATGTGCGACCAGCCCGCCGAGCCGTGGAACAGCTGGGGCCAGATGTTGCCCCGCTTTTTCAAGCCCGATGTCGCCGTGGCCAACCACGCGGAATCCGGCGAGACCATCGGCAATTCGCTCCGCGCCCAGCGGTTTGAAAAAGTCTTCAGCCTGATGAAACGCGGCGATTACCTCTTCGTCCAGTTCGGCCACAACGACATGAAGGACAAGGCCACGAACGCCCTCGACACCTACAAGGCCAACCTGAAGAAAGTCGTCCAGCGCACCCGCGAACTCGGCGGCACACCCGTCCTCGTCACCTCCATGGAACGCAAAGCCGGCGTGAACCACGAGACCCTCGCCGGTTACCCGCAAACCGTCCGCGACGTCGCGAAGGAGGAAAATGTCGCGCTGATCGACCTCAACGCCATGAGCCGCGTGTTCTACAAGGCGCTCGGCGATGACATCGGCAAGGCGTTCCAGGACGGCACGCACCACAACAACTACGGCAGCTACGAACTCGCCAAGTGCATCGTCCTCGGCATCCAGCAGGACAAGTTGCCTTTGGCAAAATCTATCGTGGATGACTTCGGTGATTTCGACCCGGCCAAGCCCGACGCCGTCGCCACCTTCGAAATGCCCGCCAGCCCAACCGTCTCAACCGAGAAGCCCTTGGGAAACTAGGGCAATTCTACGCGTTTAACCGGCGACGGATTCTGCTCAACGGCTCACGAATTTAAGCAACTGTCCAACGGCTATTCCCTCTCCCAGCGGGAGAGGGCCAGGGTGAGGGAGAACGCGACCATACCCGTCAAAACATCTCCTATATTTCAAAGAACAACGTAAATCCTAATCCGGCATCGGCACATTCACCACGCCGCTCAGCTTCATCGGCTTGTGATCCGTCGCGCGGATCACCAGCTTGTTCATGCCCCAATCCGTCGCGTTGTTGATCTTCCCGGCAGTCCCCGCCTCGATCACCACGTTCGTCCACGTGAATCCCAGCAGCGGCTTCGCCTTGAAGGCGTTCGCCAGGATCGCCGTCTTGGCGCCCGCCACCGTGATGTTGCTGAAGTGTACGTCCGTGAATTCCGGCACGCCGCGCTCCGCCGGCACCACTGGTTCCATCAACGTTTTCCAGTGGACCGGAATCTTGTCGGATGTGTATTCCGGCGGCAGCGTCGGCACGCTGTACGCCCGGTACCAATCCAGGTTGAACTCGAACGGCGTCGCCACATTCGTCATCTGGATGTCATGGATGCGGATGTTGCTCACCACCCCGCCCCGCTGGCCGGAGGATTTGAACCGCACGCCGGACGTCGTGCCGATGGCCTGGATGCCGCTCACCTCCACGTCATGGATGCCGCCCGAAGTCTCGCTGCCGATCGTGAACATCCCCTGCCCGCCGCGCGTGATGCAGTTGCGGATCACGATCTTTTCCGTCGGCCGGTTCACCCGCAGGCCGTCCGCATCGCGCCCCGCCTTCAGGCAGATGTCGTCGTCGTTGCAATCGATGTCGCAGTTCTCCACCAAAATGTCGCGCGAGGAATCGATGTCGATGCCGTCCGAGCTCGGCCCGTGCCCGCCCCGGTTCGCGTCCACGATGAGCCCGTCCACATGCGCCCGCTCGCAATACGTGAAGGTCAGCGACCAGAAACCGGACCGCGCGATCGTGATGCCCTTCACCTCGACATCCTTCGAATCATAAAACACCAGCGCCCGCACCCGTTGGCAGTCGTAATCCACCGCCCAGCGCAACCCGCGCGCCGTGTAATCCCCCAGCATGCCGCTCTTGTAATCCTCGCCCCAAAATTTGTGCCACCAATAGCTGCCGTCGCCGTCGATCGTGCCCGCGCCCGTCACCTTGACATCGTGCTGGCCCATCACGTTCACCACCGCCGCCGGCCATGGCATCTCGATGCCCGCGATGCGCGTCTGCACCAGCGGATACGCCGTTTCATTCGTCACCGCCCGCAACGTCGCCCCGGCCTCCAGGTGCAGTTCCACCTTCGACTTCAGGAAGACCGCCCCCGTCAAAAAAATTCCCGCCGGCACCTCCACCACGCCGCCGTTCTTCGCGGCGGCATCGATGGTTTTTTGAATCGCCTCCGTGTTGACCGTCTTGCCATCACCGCTCGCGCCAAAATTCGTGATGGAAAAAACCTCCGGCCCCGCCGCCTTAAGCTGCGATACCAGGCACACTCCCACTGCGAACCCTGCTATCCCTTTGAATATGCTTCTGAATTTCACAAAAATTTAAGCTCTTTCACTTCTGATTGCTCACCGCCGTCAAAGTCACCGGCCCCAGCAACCCGCAATCCGTCAGCGGCCAGTTGGACGCGTCGAACGGCTTGTAATTGATGTCCACGATGTTGATGTCGCGGAACGTTTTCCATTTCACCCCGCGCCGGTCCAGGTCGCGGATGCGGTTGGCCGCCACGCTCGTGACTTCCACCTCTAATATATTACCGGTCGGCTTGAGATTGTTTACCACCACGCGGAACGGCGGCGTGATGAGCTTGCCGTAATCCTGCCCGTTCACCCAAACATGCGCGCTCTGCTCCACGGTGCCGAGGTTGATTTCAAAAGCCTTGCCCGCCGCGTCCGGAGCATCAAACGTGGTCGCATATTTCGCCGTCCCCGCAAACGCCTGCGCGTTCGTATCTGGGAACATCGTCCACGAAACGAGCTTTGCCGCCTGAAAATCCGCCGGCAACACCGGCCCGCCCTCGGTGAATTTCACATCCCAATGACCGCCGATCTCCACCGGCTGACCATTCGTCTGCCAGTAATTCCAAGCCGGCCCTTCCACCTTTTTATCCGCAAAAACGCGAAGAATCACAGACTCGCCGGCGGCAAGTTGCAGGTGAACCTCGGTAGGCTTTTCAGTGTTCTGCCGGGTCGCCGCCAAGCCGGAACTGCCGGTCATTGGATCAAGAATGACTATCGACTTGGCCGGGCGGGCAATTGTAATCCAACCGTCAAAATTGGTTTCCGTGCGATTGGCAATGAAATAATTCCAGCCGCCTTTGCATGTGCGGCGGACATACGATAATCCCGCGTCATAAACAAATGGTTCAGGCAGGACCGGAGTGCCATATTTTAGAGACCACGTATCAACTATTTTCCCATTTCCAATATTTGCCCGGTACATGCCTTTGCCAAATTCTTTTAATTTGATTCCTGAAATTATTTTTTTAAGTTCCTCGCGACGCTCTCCGAACGATTTATCGCCGGAAATATCCGTCGGTAATCCCCCCATAAAAACTATCGTCGCGCCTTTGTCTGCCAACGCAACTAATTGTTTGAAAGTTTCGATCGGGATATAATCACACTTCGGTAAAACGATAACTTGGTATTTGCCTCCAGGCATCTCAATCTTCCCATCTACAACCTGTGCCAACTTCAACTGCGCATCCGAAACATAGTCGAAAGCGTATCCATCATCCCAAAGCTGTTTTGCAGTGGAGCCAATCGGCTGCCCCTCAAACCAGTCCCGCGCATGCACCGTGAGCTGCGGCAGCAGCTTCCCGCCCGGCCGCATCCAAAAATCTTCCACCGGCCAGTACAGCAGGATGTCGTTGTCCGGCTGGCCGGATTGCAGGATGGATTGGCACCGCGCCGCGTATGCGTTCACCGCGTCCGCATCGTGCCAGATCGAGTTGCGCGGGTTCATCTCCGTCGAAGCGTAAAAATGCCAGCCCGGCCAGCCCGCCTCGTCCGGCGAGTAACAGCAGCCGTGATAAAACATGTGGTTGATGCCCGAGAGAAACATGTCGTCGAACAGGTATTTCACGTCCGAGAGCTTCTCCGTGAAATGTTCCTCCAGCCACGTGCCCGTCTCCGAGCTCACCAGCGGCTTGCCCATCACATGCGCCGCGGACGACGCAAACTTCGAGATCAGCTTGCTCCGGTCGGCATGAAACATCTCCGTCTCCGGGATGTCCGCCGTCGCGTACAGGTCCAGCCAGTTCCCCGGCGACCCGTGCGCCTGGTCGCGCGTGATGAAGCCGTGGTCGTGCGACCACTTCACCCACGCCGGCAACGTCTCCTCCGCCATGATCTCCGAGACCGTCTGGCGGTAGTCGCACAGCACGCGCGCAGCGTGTTCATCCGGGTTCTTGCTGAACAGCGCCGGCA